>NZ_JAUQWH010000149.1 GCF_030757795.1 Actinoplanes oryzae | reverse complement strand
GGCACGGCGACGAACGTGTACGCGGTGTAAAGGTCGCCGCCGACCAGGAACCACGTGATCCAGCCGCCGAAGCTCCGCCCACCCAGCCCCCACTCGTCGAGATGGGCCATGTCCTTGGGCGCCCGCCACCGGGCCGCCACGAAGCCCATCGCGCTGACCAGCAGGAACAGCAGCGAGAAGACGATGATCTCGGTGATGTGGTCACTCATCGGTCGCTCCCGGGGCCGGCTTGCGGGTCATCCGGTACACGATCGAGGTCGTCGTGACCCCGAGCAGGATGAAAAGGAACTGCAGCCAATAGAAGGCCGGAAAGCCCCAGAGCCGCGGCGAGTCGAAATTGAACAGCGGCGTGAGCACGGGGACCACGATCGGCACGATGAGCAGCCAGTTCCAAGGGCTACGATCGCTGCGTGGTGCGGGTTGAACCATATCGGTGATACCTCCTGTGAGGAGTAATCACGGGCCGTCGGCCGCAGGTTACCGAGAGGTTTCACACGTGCGTCGCTGCAGAAGATCCAGCTGCGCCGAACGGCCGGGGCCGTGCGCCGAGCGGCGCCCCGCCCACCAGCGCTGACCCGAGGTGAGCACGGCCGGGGCCGGGAGGCGGGGTGACGGCCGCAAACCTCGTCCTGCCGGCTTCGCGGCGTTGCCCGGTCGACCCGGTGGCATACCATCGCCGGCGATGACGGAGTTTCGCACCTTCACCGAACGGGACCGTGCCGAACTGCTTGTCTTGTTCAGACGCGCCGGCCGGGGCTCGCCGACGGAATCACTGTGGGGCCACGAGGAGTCAGAGGCGGCTGTCTATCTGGTCCCGTACATGGATCTCGAACCGGAGTCCCTGTTCCTCGCCTTTGCCGACGGCGAGATGGTCGGCTATCTGGCCGGATGCCTCGACAGCACCACGTTCCCGGCCGAGAGCGAGCGGATGCGTCGCGCCATGACCGGCCACCGGCTGTTCCTGCGGCGGCGCCCCTTGGCGTTCTTCCTTCGCGCGGCCCGGGACGGGATGCCGGTGATGATCCGCCGTCAGCCCACCGCCGGTGAGTTCGTGGATCCACGCTGGCCGGCCCACCTGCACATCAACGTCGCCCCGCGGGCCCGGGGCACGGGTGCCGCGGCGGAGCTGATGAACCGTTGGCTGCAACGGGTCGCCGAGTCGGGCGCGTCGGGATGCCACCTGCAGACCCTGGTGGAGAACACCCGCGCGGTGCGCTTCTTCGCAAGCATGGGCTTCGTCAAGTACGGGCCGGTGCCTCAGGTGCCCGGCATCCGCTACCGGGGCCGGCGCGTGCACCAGCAGACCATGGTCTGGCCCGCACCCGGGAGCGAGAAGACCGTACGGGGTCCGGGGCCATGGCGTAGGCACCCGGGTCGAGCCGCGCCGGGCCAGCCGGGAGGAAACGGGCAACGCTGATCGTGAGTAGGTCCCCCCGCCTTCGGGAAGTTATGAGTGTCGCTGAGTCACGGTGTTCTCCGGGGGGAAATTGATGAGTCGGACCGATCAGGCAGTTTCCACCCCGAGGAGCGGCGACCGCCTGACCGGGTCGGTGGTCGTGGTGGCGCTCGTCTCCGCCATCTCCGGGCTGCTCTACGGCTATGACACCGGGATCATCTCCGGGGCGCTGCTGCAGATCGGCGAGGATTTCGACATCGGGCACGGGTGGGAGCAGGTGATCGCGGCGTCCATTCTGGTGGGCGCGGTCATCGGGGCGCTGACCTGCAGCCGGCTGGCCGAGCGGCGGGGACGGCACGGGACCCTGCTGCTCATCGGCATCGTCTTCGTCGTCGGATCGCTGGCCGCGTCGTTGTCGCCGGATCCGGTCACGCTGTCGCTCAGCCGGCTGGTGCTGGGCTTCGCGGTCGGCGGGGCCACGCAGACGGCGCCGGTCTATGTGGCGGAGCTGGCGCCGACCGCGTACCGGGGAAGGCTGGTGCTTTTCTTCCAGATCGCGATCGGGGTCGGCATCGTCATCGCGACCATTGTCGGGGCGGCCGAGATCATCGACTGGCGGGTGGCGATCGGCATGGCGGCCGTGCCCGCGGCAATCATGTTCGCGTTGATGCTGCGGCTGCCGGAGAGCCCGCGGTGGCTGGCCCGGGAGGGCCATTTCGATCGCGCCGAGGAGGCGCTCGGGCGGGTGCGGCCCCGGGACAGCGATCTGTCCGGCGAGCTGCGGGGCATTCGCGAGAACGTGGCGGCCGAGAAGCACGCCAGCACCCGGGGCTGGGCCGGCTTGCGGGCCGCGTGGGTGCGGCCGGCGCTCGTTGTCGGGTGTGGACTGGCGATTTTCACGCAGCTGTCCGGCATCGAGATGATCGTCTATTACACGCCGACGATCCTCACCGACAACGGCTTCTCCGACTCGACGGCGTTGCGCGTTTCCGTGGCGCTCGGGCTCACGTACCTGATCGCGCAGCTGATCGGGCTGGCGATCATCGACCGGGTCGGGCGGCGGCGCCTGACGCTGCTGACGTTGCCGTTCTCGGCGCTGGCGCTGATCGTGCTCGGGACGTTCTTCGTCACCGGCAACGACGGCAAGTCGATGATTCCGTGGATCGTCGCGACCCTGGTGGCATTCATGGCCTTCACCGCCGGTGGCATTCAGCTGATGGGCTGGCTGACCGGCTCGGAGATCTATCCGCTGGCCACCCGGGCGGCCGGCGCCGCGGCGCAGTCGGCGTCCCTGTGGGGCACCAATGTGCTGATCACGCTCACGCTGCTCAGCACGATGAAGGCGATCGGCACGGGACAGACCTTCTGGATGTACGCCGCCTTCAACATCATCGCGTTCGTCTTCCTGTGGCGGAAGATGCCGGAACTGACCGGCCGCAGCCTCGAAGAGATCGAGCAGCACCTGGCGGACGGCAAATTCCGGCCCGCGGACTTCTAGGCAGGTATCAGCCCGCTTGATCGGGACGTCGGCAGGGGTGGAACCCTTCCCCCTCGACCAACGGGCGGTGCGGCCGATGAACCCTGACCTTTCGCTGGACCTGGCGGCTCTCGATCTCGGGGCGCCCGCCGCCGAACGGGACATACAGCGGGGGCTCGAGCACTATTTCGTGGAGTCGGAGGCCTTCAAGCGGGTCTCCGACCGGACCAAGACCATCATTCTGGGCAACCGCGGCTCCGGGAAGAGCGCCATCTTCAAGATGCTGGCCGCCCGCGAGCGACGGATCCGGCACGTGCACGTGGTGGAGCTGGCTCCGGAGGACTATTCGTACGAGCTGCTGCGCGAGACGATGCTCCGCGAGGCCGAGGGATCGTGGGCCAAGCTCGGCGCCTACGCGGTGGCGTGGAAATACCTGATCTACGTGATGGTGATGAAATCCGTCGCGCAGGACATGCCGAAGTCGATGAGCAAGGGCCCGGCCGGGAAGGTGCTCCGGTACGTGCGGGACAACCACGCGCACGGGCAGCACAGCAAATTGTCGGCGCTCGTCTCGTACCTGAAGCGGCTCGAGGGCATCAAGATCGGGCCGTACGAGGCCGGGCTGCGCGCCAAGGAGCTGGAGCGGCTCTACCGCCTCGAGGAGATCCACCACCTGCTGCCGGCATTGCAGGAGATCCTGGTCAAGGAGAAGGTCATCGTCCTGGTCGACGAGCTCGACCGGGGCTGGGACGCGTCGGAGGACGCCAAGGCCTTCGTCGCCGGGCTGTTCCAGGCGTGCATGTCGATCAATGAGTTGTCGCCGCGGCTCACCGTGTACATGTCGCTGCGGCAGGAGCTCTACGACAACATCCCGTCGCTCTACGAGGACGCGCAGAAATACCGCGACATGATCGAGGTCCTCAACTGGAACGAGAGCGGCCTGCAGCAGCTCATCGCGCGCCGGGTGCGGCACTCGCTCGAGGATCGCAAGGTCTCCGAGGCCTATGTCCGGTCGCTCACCGACGACGGATTGTGGGGCCTGCTCTTCCAGGAGACGCTCGACTATCGGAAGAGCAAATCGTTCGGCTACATGATCGACCGTACGCTCTACCGCCCGCGCGAGCTCATCCAGCTCTGCCAGCAGGCAATCGATTCCGCCCGCGGCTCGGACACCCCGGCGCCGCTCGGTTATGCCGTGCTGAGCGAGGCGGAGCGGAGGTATTCCGAGGAGCGCGCCAAGGACATCGCCGCGGAGTACCGGTTCGAATATCCGAACCTGCTGGAGGTGTTCGAGGTCTTCCGCGGCCACAGCTACCACTTCGACCGCGAGGAGCTGGAGCTGCTGTGCCTGGAGCTGGTCCTCGACGAGAAGATCAAGAACCCGGAGACGCTCAAATGGCTGGAGCATCTGGACCCGTCGGCGATCATCGACGTCCTGTGGCGGGTCGGATTCCTGCGGGCGCGGGCGGTCGGCGGCATCAAGGCCCAGCGGCGCAGCGGCAGCTCCTATCTCGGGCCGCACCAGGTCAGCAATCTGAGCATCGCGACCATCACGCAGTTCCAGGTGCACCCGATGTTCCGCTCCTACCTCGGCATGAAGGAGCCCAAGGGCACGTCTACACGAGCACGCTGAGGCACTCCACGGACGTCGCGGTGAAGTAGTAGACGGCGTGGGCGCCGTGGCGGGACAGGTGCCGGCCCACGTCCTCGCGGCGGTCGGGGGTGGTGGGGACCACGAGCAGGGTGTGCCCGCGGTGCAGGCCCTGGTCGTACAGGTGCAGGATCGCCGTGTCCGGGCCCCAGGCGCTGAGGCTGGTCGGGGCGGGGCCATCCGGGCGTACGGACGAAGCGGCGTGACCGGCGTCACGCAGCGACGCCGCCGCCGCCTCGGCGCGGGATCGGTCGGGGATGAGGCACGCGACGGCGTCGACCGGGCGTACGAGGGGCATCGGAACCGCCTCCCAGCGGGTGCGAGTTGCCCGCAGACTAGAGCCGGCGCGGCGCTGTCGGGAACATGTCGGGCGGATTCGCGACACTTCATGCCGTCCGGCCGTGCCCGACAAGGGGGCCCATGACGCGTACATTCGCCTTCGCGCTGCTGTATCTCGTCGCCGTGCCCGCTCGACGGCACTCACCTCAGCCTGGTGTGGCCCGCCGCCGGCGTGCTCGCCGTCCGGTTCACCGGCCTGTGGCGCGACATGCTGATCACCCGGCTCGCCGAGCTGTGGCGTGTCGTCGCGGTGGCCGCCCTCAGCACGCTGGCCGGCGCGGCGATCGGCCCGACCGGCGCGCGCCTGCTCGCCGGCTCCTGGCACTGGGACAGCGCCGCCGTGTGAGGGCCCGCGACCCGCCGGGATTCTGCGCCCCGGCCGACGTGGCCGGCCGCCCCGAGGGCATGCCGCTGGCCGGCATCGAACGTGCGGCCGACCGCATGCACAACCTGATCACGGGTTCCCGGCATACCTCGGTGTCGCGTTCCGCGACGGAGGCCGCCGAGGTGGCGTTCTGCCGGGGGCGACCTAGCGCTGGGGCGGGATCTTCGACAGCATCTTCCGGACGAAGTCTTCGTAGCCGCTGCCGTCGATCTGGGTCTTGGCTCTGTTGATCTCAGCCACGTTCTTGTCGTAGTCGCGTTGGAAGGTTGGCTCCGACAGGACCAATGAGCTGGCCAGACTGCCGATCGCCCGGATCATCGTGGAGCGCGCGAACAGGGCCGAGTAGTTCAGGTGGCCGGGCGCCGCCCCCTTGAAGCTGGTCTCCTTGCTGTTGAGGAGCCATGCCCATTGAGCGTGCGCGATCTTGTTCCGGTCCTCCACCACCGGGGCCAGATCCTCCAGCAGGAGCGTGTTGATCAGAGCGTGCTGCGCCTTGTAGGTATCCGCGATGCCCGAGGCGTGCATCTCCAGATGGATCGGAACCGCATATTGCCTGCGGAAGGCGAAGTCCACCACCGAGACCCACTGGTCGACCTGGGACCGCGCCTGCCGGATGAGTTGACGCTCCCGGTCGTTGAAGCCCATGGGATCCGCGACGATCTTGCGGAGTCGAGCCTCCGCCATCATGCCGATCGTGAGGTACTGCAGGCGCGACAGGGTCGGAATGGCGGCATCCCGCTTCTCGCGGATCGCCCGTTTGTGCAACAGCTCCACCTGTCGCAGGCCGCTCTCGACTTCCCGCAGGTTCTCACTGTGCTTCGAGAATTCGGGCGACGAGGCGTACCGATGAGCCACGGCTTGCGTTTCCTCCGAATCCTGGACGCCAGGAGGCGCATACGAGCGATGTGCATCCTGGCGTCCGGGATTCGAACCCGGGCTCTCCTCCACATGGTGGAGGCGCGTCTCCAAGCGCCCACGCCCGCTCAGATGTTAGCAAAGTTCGCAGCTGGAGCCGGCTTGCCTGATCAGCTTCCGGCGGAGTTGCCGAGGCGGGGCGGGCGGCCTCAGGCGGAGTAGTAGTGGGCGTAGCTCTCCGACCAGGCGGCCACCGTGAATCGGTCGAAGTCGCCGGCGGCTTCGCACTCGCGCAGGTATCGGAGGGCTGCCGCGGCGTCGGGCGAGTCCTGCTCCGCGAGGTGATGGCGGGTGGCGTCGAGGCCGGCGCCGCAGAGGAGGTGGACGTCGATGCCGCAGTGGGCGTCGAAGCTGCTCTCCTTGGCGCGCCAGATCGCCAGGATGTCGCCCGGCTGCCCGGCGTTGAAAAGCTGGACGCAGCACAGTTTCATCAGGTCGGTGTCCTGGCCGTCGACTCCGCGTCCGGTCTCCGCGGCCAGCATCGATCGGATGTCCGTCAGGTCGGCGCCGGTGGGGTGGAGGCCGTACCTCCGCAGGCTTTCGTCCTCAGTCATGGAGCATCCGGTCCATCTCGGCGATGAGCTTGTCGGGCGGGTGGGGGTCGAGCCGCAGCCAGAGGGCGCGGCCCAGCTGCCAGGCCGCTCCCACGTCGTCGTGGGTGCGGTCGAGGCCCGCGAGCAGCCACGCGGGCAGCTCGGCCTCGGCGCGGCGGGACGGGGTGGGGCGGTGGCCGGTGGTGCCGGCCGCGCGGCGGGCCATCCCGAGCAGGTGGCGCTGGGCGTGGGCCAGGGCGTCGCGGCGGCGGAGGGTCTCGCCGCGCCGGCCGACGTGCCAGGCGAGGAGGAGCCAGTTGGCGAAGCGGCCGCACACGTCGGCGGTCGTGTCGGCGGTGCCGGCGGGGGCGGGGATGCTGCCCTTGAGGACGTCGACCGCGGTGCCTGCGGGCCAGGTGGCGACCTGGCCGGTCTCCGTCGCCGGGGCGAAGTGGAACTCGCCCCGGATCAGCCCGGGGAAGAAGGCGACGTGCGCGCCGAACTCGTTGCGGATCACGTGCAGGGGCGGCTCGACGGCGGCGATCCACTGCGCCGGGTCGGGGACCGGGCCGAAGAGCCAGAACTCGATGTCGCTGTGCTCGTCCGCCGAACCGTCCACGAAGGACCCGTACATCAGGGCGGCCGTCACCGCCGGGTCGCGGTCGCAGCGCTCGCGGACCCGGCCGATGAGCTCGCGGTGCCGCGCGAGCGGAGAGGCGTCAGACATGCGCCACCGTCCCGGGCGGAGCCGGGACGACGGCGAGCGGGAGATCAGGCAAGGTCGGACGGGTCCGTGTTGCCGCCGCAGAGCAGCACGACGACCCGCTCGCCCGGCTCCGGCCGGTAGGCGCCCGCCATCAGCGCCGCCTGCGCCGCGGCCGTGCCGTGCTCGACGGCGAGCCGGAACTCGTCCCAGAGCCGGCGGCGCGCCTCGACGATGGCCTGATCGCTGACCAGGACCGACGGCAGATCAAGGTCGACAGCCGTCTCGTACGCGATCCGGCCCACCCGGCGCGCGCCGAGCGAGTCGGCGGCGACTCCGGCGACGGGGACGTCGACCGGCTCGCCGGCGGCGAGCGCGGCATGCAGGGCGCAGGCGCTCTCCGGCTCCACGGCGACCACCTTCGCCCTGCCCCGCAGGGCAGCCGCCACCCCCGCGATCAGGCCGCCGCCGCCCACCGCGACCAGGACGGTGTCGAACTCGGCCTGCTCGCCCAGCTCGAGGCCCAGCGTGCCGTTGCCGGCGACCATGTCGGGGTCGTCGTAGGCGTGGCAGAAGACCGCGCCGCTCTGCCCGGCGCGGACCACGGCGGCCGCGTAGGCCTCCGCGTATTCACTGCCGGTGCGGGTGACCTGGGCGCCGAGCTTGGCCAGCTTGGCGACCTTGACCTGCGGGGCGGTCTCGGGGACGTAGATCTCCGCCGCGACGCCCAGCTCGCGCGCGGCGTACGCGGCGGCCAGCCCCGCGTTGCCCCCGGACGCCGCGATGATGCCGGCCTCGGGCAGGCCCCGCTCGGCGGCCGAGAGGATCTTGTTGACCATGCCGCGGGTCTTGAACGAGCCGGCGTGCTGCACGTGCTCCAGCTTGTAGAGCACGTCGCCCGTGTCGAGCACCGGCGTCGTGCGCACCCGGCCCGCGAGCCGCCGTGCCGCGGCCTCGATCATCTCCGTGCTCGTTGTCACCCGTCAGTTCTACACCGCGGCGGTGGCGATCTCCGGCGCCCGGCCCGCGCCCGCCGGCACGGGCTCACGTTCCCCCAGGAGCCGGGCCAGGTCGAGGAGCCGGTTGGAGAAGCCCCACTCGTTGTCGAACCAGCCGCGCACCTGCACGCCCCCGTCGGCGGAGGTGCGGGTGCCGGACGGGTCGAAGAGGCAGGAGGCCGGGTTGTTGAGCACGTCGACCGAGACCGTCGGGTCGGGGTCGTAGTCGATGATGCCGCGCATCGGGCCCGCCGCGGCCTCGGCGATCGCCCGGTTGACCTCCTCGGCGCTGACCGGCTGGCCGGTGAAGCCGCTGAGCTCGGCGAGCGAGCCGACCGGGGTGGGCACGCAGTAGTAGCTGTAGCGGATCGGGCCGAGCCCGGGCAGCACGACGCTCACCAGGTCGCCGGCCACATGGTCATGGGGGAGGATGCTGCTCTGCGCCGCGCGGCCGAGCCGCGGGTCGTCGCGGGAGGTGCCGGTGAGGCTGTCGTGGATCTTCTGCCAGCCCTGCGCCGCCAGCACCACGGTCGTGTGCACGCTGTGCAGGCCGAAGCGGTCGAGCAGCACCTTGGCCAGCACCGACAGCGCGTTGACGCCGCAGGAGGCGGGGGAGACGACGTCGTGGCGTGCGGGGTCGTAGGTGTCGTGGTTCGCGCCCCACACGAGGACCGCGTCGGGCCGGTCGGCGGAGGCGCTGATCACCACCTTGCGCGCGCCGCCGTGGGTGATGTGGGTGCGGGCGAGGTCGCCGTCGCGGAACTTGCCGGTGGCCTCGATGACCACGTCGACCCCGGCGTCCGCCCAGGGGATCCGGCCCGGCTGAGCCTCGTGCCAGGTCCACACCGGCTGGTCGCCGACGATGAGGCGGCCGGGCGCCGAGGAGACCGTGCCGGCGAACCTGCCGCGGAGGCTGTCGCGTTTCAGGCCGTACGCCAAACGGTCCACCGGAGCGATGTCGTTAATGGCGGCGACGGTGATTGAAGAAGGGTGGTCCGCGGCGATACGCAGGACCGACCGCCCGATCCGCCCGAATCCGTTGATGCCGATCCTGACACTCACCAAGAACTCCTCGCGGTCGGCCGATCAAGAATGCACGCCAAGTGCACCGCGACCGGGCAGGAATGGCGTCGGGGCCAGCACCCGCGGTCACGTATCTGACACTATGAGTGTGCAACTTGCACGTCAACCGCTCGGCGGTGAGGGTGGCCCATCGTCACGAACGCCACTGCGGGTAGCCGGAATAATCCGGCCGCGTCCTTACTGGACACTCAAGTGACCAGGGGCAACGGGGACTTCGTGCGAGGCTGTCCGAGGTGTGGCCCCGGCGGGCCAACGGAAAAGACGGCCCTCGCGGTGTCACGCCCGCCGCCGACCGTTGTCGCAGGTAAAACATCGTGTTGCGTATTCCGGCCAGCCCCGCGCTATCCGTACGCGGGCCCGGTTGTGACGATTCACTCACTCATCCGCGGCGGCCGCCCTGCGCCCGGTGAGATCTCCCCGCCGGACGGCCCGGGGCGGGAATCGCGGAGCGGGCTGTCCCCTTTTAGAGAAACGGCGCGGCCGGGGTGGCGAAAAATGGTTCCCTGGATCTCATGGCAGAGTCCAGTCCGATCACCTCGGTCCGCCAGTTCCGCCGCTTCGCCCTCGTGGTGTGCCTGGCGGGTGCGGTGGTCCAGCTGGTCCTGACCGCGTACTACCTGGGCATGGGTCACAAGGCCGCCCCGCACGACGTCCCGGTCGGGCTGATCTCGCCCGTGGTCAAGCAGGAGGCGATCATCGGCCTGCTGGAGCGCGACGGCGCCTTCCGGGTCGAGATCTACGACACCGTGCCGGCACTGCAGACCGCCATGAAGCGCCGCGAGATCTACGGCGGGGTCGACGTCACCGGGGTGCAGCCGCAGCTCTATGTCGCCGGTGCCGCCGGGGCGGCCGCCGCGAACCTGTTGCGGACCACCTACACCGGCGTGATCGCCCAGCAGAACGAGGAGCAGCTGGCCGCGCTGGCCCGCGAGAGCGACACCGTGTCGATCGCGCAGGCGAAGACGCTCGCCACCCCGCCCGCGGTCAGCGACGTGGTGCCGCTCCCCTCCGACGACGTCAACGGCGTCTCGCTCGGCTTCCTCACCCAGGCGCTGGCCCTCGGCGGCACGATCGCCTCCCTGGGTCTCGGCCGGCTCATCCCGCGCACCCGCCGCTCCTGGAAGCGCGGCCTCGGGCACCTGCTGACCCTCATCGTGTACGCCCTCAGCAGCGCCGCCGTCGTCCTCTGGTCGATGAGCTGGTTCGGGGTGGGCACCGGGGCCGGCCAGTGGGAGATGTTCGCGATCTTCGGCCTCGTCTCGCTCGCGATCACCGCGTCGACGGCGGGCGCGGTCGCCCTCCTCGGACCCGGGGGCGCGCTGGTCGGCGCCCTGTACTTCACGGTCGGGACGGTCATCTCCGGCGCCAGCATCCTGCCCGAGTTCCTGCCCGCGTTCGGCCGGGTGCTCGGCGAGAACCTGCCGACCGGCGCGGGTGTGCAGGCGGTTCGCGACAACCTGTACTTCCCGGCGGCGCCGATCGGCCGGCACCTGCTCGTGCTCGGCCTCTACGCGGGCATCGGCTGCCTGTTGGTGCTGGTCACGAACCTGTTGCCGAACCGCAGCGACCGCGTCTCGGAGCTCGATCTGGAGGTCCGCGACCGCATCGAGGGCAACGAGGTCCGGGAACCCGCCACCATTCCGTCCTGAAATTCTTGATCCGTTGTGACGTCTGCTGCGTGGACTCCTTAACAAGTGCGGGGTACGGTCGATCCCGTACTTGAAGCGTCAAGTGCTTAAGGAGTCGTCATGCCGCTGGGTATCCGTAGCCGCGTCACCGTCCCGCTGCAGTTCGCGGACGGGTGGGGCACCACCGCGCAGGTCGTCACGTTCCACGGCCTCGCCGACGGCAAGGAGCACCTCGCGCTGGCCCTGGGCGATGTGGCGAACGCCGCGGTGCCGCTGGTGCGACCACACTCGGAGTGCCTGACCGGCGACGTGTTCGGCTCGCAGCGCTGCGACTGCGGCCCGCAGCTGCGCGAGGCCGTCGAGCGCATCGCCGGCGCCGGGGGCTACCTGCTCTACCTGCGCCAGGAGGGGCGGGGCATCGGGCTCTACAGCAAGCTCGACGCGTACGCCCTGCAGGACCTGGGCATGGACACGTACGAGGCCAACCGGGCACTGGGGCACGCCGACGACGAACGGGACTACACCGCCGCCGCCCAGATGCTCACCACCCTCGGCGCGACGACCGTCGACCTGCTCACCAACAACCCGGACAAGGCCGCCCAGCTGCGCGCCCTCGGCGTCGACGTGCGCAACGTGGTGCCGACCGGGGTGCACGCCTCCGCGGCGAACGTCCGCTACCTGCAGGCCAAGGTCTCGCACACCGCCCACACGATCGACCTGCCGCTCGCGGTGTGAAAACCCGGTAGCGGCTCAGTTGTCCTCCGGTTGCGCCGAAGAGGCAGGGGTCAGGCCCGCCGAGCAGCCGGAGGACCCGCCGTGGGGATCGACAGGATCAACAACCGGATCGCGGACATCCAGAGCCGGATGATCGCGCTGCAGACCCAGCAGGCGACGAAGACCGCCTCCGCCCCGACGACGATGGGTCCCACCGGCGCCACGACGGCCTCGGGCGCGGCCTTCGCGTCGGTGCTGCAGAACGCCGTCGGTGCGCAGGCCACTCCCGCTGCGGGGGCCGCGGCCAAGACGTACACGCTGAACAGCAAGGGGATCCCGACCGAGCTGGCGGCGTACGGGAACGGGAAGATCCCGGCCGGGGCGCTGGAGAAGGTCGGCAACACCGGCCACAAGCTGTGGGCGCCGGCGGCCGAGAACCTCAACCGGATGATCCAGGACGCCAAGGCACAGGGCGTCAGCATCGGCATCACCGACAGCTACCGCCCGTACGAGGAGCAGGTCGACCTGGCCCGGCGCAAGGGCCTCTACTCGCAGGGCGGGCTCGCGGCCAAGCCCGGCACCAGCGAGCACGGCTGGGGCATGGCCACGGACCTCGACCTGAACGGCAAGGCGCTGAAGTGGATGCGGGCCAATGCCGACAAGTACGGCTTCGTGGAGAACGTGCCGCGCGAGTCGTGGCACTGGGCGTACAAGCCGGAGTCGGCGTGAGGTGACGATCGTCTCTGGCCGGTGCCCGCAAAGCCCGAGTCGGCGTGACGGTGACGATCGTCTCTGGCCGGCGCCGGGCCGGGCGGCCTAGCGTCGGATCATGACCGCGCTCTTCGACCCGTTCACCATCCGTGACGTCACCCTTCCCAGCCGGGTGTGGATGGCGCCCATGTGCCAATACAGCGCTCCGGTCACCGGGGAGCCGGTCGACTGGCACGTGCAGCACTACGGGGCGCGGGCGACCGGCGGCCCGGGGCTCATCCTGGTCGAGGCCACCGGGGTGTCGCCCGAGGGCCGCATCTCCCACGCCGACCTGGGCATCTGGAGCGACGCGCAGGTCGCCGGGCACCGGCGGCTCACCGCGCTGATGGTCGAGCAGGGCGTCGTGCCCGGCATCCAGCTCGCGCACGCGGGCCGCAAGGGCGGCACCGCCCAGGAGTTCGCCGGCGGCCGGGTGCTGACTCCCGAGGAGGGCGGCTGGCAGGTCGTGGCGCCGAGCGCGGTGGCGTTCGACGGCACGCGGCCGGTCCCGCACGCGCTGACGACCGGCGAGATCGCCGGGGTGGTCGCCGACTTCGCGGCGGCGGCCCGGCGCGCGCTCGACGCCGGCTACCAGGTCATCGAGGTCCACGCGGCGCACGGCTACCTGCTGCACGAGTTCCTGTCGCCGGTGTCGAACGTCCGCGACGACGAGTGGGGCGGCTCGTTCGAGCACAGGACGCGGCTGGTGCGGGAGGTCGTGGCCGCCGTCCGGGCGGAGATCGGGCCGGGGCTGCCGCTGTTCGTCCGGGTGTCGGCCACTGACTGGATCGAGCCGGCCGGCTGGACCGCCGACGACACCGTCCGGCTGGCGCCGCTGCTCCGCGACGCGGGCGCCGACCTGATCCACGTCTCCACCGGCGGCAACGTGCCGGACGCCACGATCCCGATCGGCCCGGGCTACCAGGTGTCGTTCGCCACGCGCATCCGCACCGAGACCGGCGTGCCGACCGCCGCCGTGGGCGTCATCACCGACCCGCGGCAGGCCGAGCGGATCGTCGCGGAGGGCCAGGCCGACGCCGTGGCCCTGGGCCGGCAGCTGCTGGTGGACCCGTTCTGGCCGCGGCGCGCCGCCCACGAGCTCGGCGTGAAGCACCCGCTCCCGCCGCAGTACGCGCGCGGCGAGCGAGCCCTCCTCGCCTGAGGTTCCGCCGGCGCAGTGAGCCCGGTCTCATGGAAGCCGGGCGGCTGCCGACTGGAAGGATGTGATCTTCGCCTGGACGGCGCGGCGGCTGACGGCTGTCGCGGCTGTGCTGCTCGTGGCCGCGGTGGCCGTCGCGCAGGCGGCGGCGTTGACGGTGCCGCAGTGGCGGCTCGTGCTGACCGTCGTGTGCCTGATGGTGCTGGACGTGCTGGGGGCGCTGTTCGGTCTGCGGGCGGCGCGCAGCGGGCGCAACCGGGTCGGCTGGGTGCTGGTGTCGATGGCGCGGCTGGCGTCGGTCGAGGCCAACACCGCGCTGGGGCTCGGCGCGCAGGAGGGCCTCCGGGGCCTCTATCTGGCCGGCGCGGTTTCCGCCCTGGTGATGTACGTGCTGCTGGGAGTCGGCGCGTTCGCCTTCCCGGCGCAGCGGCTGCGCCGGGGGCAGCGGGCCGCGCTGGTCAGCGAGGCCGTCGCGGTGCTGGGCTGCGGGCTCATCTTCATCTGGAAGTTCGTCCTCGAGCCGCACCTGGCCACCGGCACGAACTGGGCGCTGCGGTGGCCGGTGGTCATCGGCTTCCCGATCGGCGACCTGGTGCTGCTGATCGGGATCTCGGCGGTCGTGTTGCGCGGTGGGCTGAACGCCGGCGACCGGCCGACCGGCCTGCTGATGGCGGGGATGGGGCTGTACCTGCTGTCGGACGCGGCGTTCAACGCGGCCGGCACCGACGGCATGCACGCGGTCGGTCCGGTGCCGGCCACGGTGTCGGTGGTGGCGGCCTCGCTGTGCATGACGCTGGCGGCGATGTGGGCCGCCGCGACCAGCCATGCCGGGCGGCCGGTGCAGCGTCCGCTGACGGCGGCCTGGTTCTCCTACATCCCCTATGCCGCGGTCGTGCTGGGTCTCGGGCTCATGGTGGTCGTGATGGTGCACGACCGGAACTTCGTGGTCTGGGCCGGCTACATCATCGGCCTGGTCCTGATGACCGGCGCGGTCACCGTCCGGCAGGTCATCTCGTTGCGGGAGAGCAGCGAGCAGCAGATCGTCGACGCGCTGACCGGTCTGTCCAGCCGCGAGGGCCTGGAACGCCGGGGCGCCCGGGCGCTGCGCCGCGGCGAGACCGTGGCGGGCCTGTTCATCGACCTCGACGGGTTCAAGGCGGTCAACGACGCGTACGGGCACGCCGCCGGCGACCTGGTGCTCATGGAGGTCGCGCGCACCCTGCGCAGCAACGTCCGCGGTACCGACGTTGTCGCCCGCGTCGGCGGCGACGAGTTCTTCGTCGTGCAGCGGGACGTCACCGGCCCCGCCGACGCGATCGCTCTGGCCCGCCGCGTCCTGTCCATCGCCGCGGCCCGGCCGGTGACCATCGGCGACCACACCGTCGTGGTCCGGATGAGCATCGGCATCGCCGTGGCCGCGCCCGGAGACACCCTCGACGACCTGCGGCGGCACGCCGACATCGCGATCTATCAGGCGAAACGTACGGCCTCGCACAGCTTCGCGGTCTACGAGCCGGGCATGCTCGACCGGCGTCGCGACGACGAGCTGCTGGGCCGCGATCTCGACGATGCCGTGAGCGGCGAGCAGCTGGAGGTCCACTACCAGCCGATGATCGACCTGGCCACCGGGCGCCCCACCGGCGCCGAGGCCCTCGTGCGGTGGCGCCACCCGGTCCGCGGCATGGTCTCCCCGCTCGACTTCATCGCCGTCGCCGAGCGGACCGGAATCATCACCGAGATCGGCCTGCACGTCCTGGAACAGGCCTGCCGGCAGGTCCTGGCCTGGCACCGGAGCACCGGCCGGGACGACCTGTACGTCAGCGTCAACGTGTCACCACGCCAGCTGCAGGAGCGCGGGCTGGCCGCGGACATCCTCGCCGTGCTCGACCGGGAGCGGCTCGACCCCCGGCGCCTGGTCCTCGAGGTCACCGAGTCCGCGATCGTCGACGACCGGACTGCCATCCCCACCCTGCGGGCCCTCCGTGCGCACGGGATCCGCATCGCCATCGACGACTTCGGCACCGGCTACTCGTCGCTGCAGTACCTCACCCGGCTGCCCGTCGACATCCTCAAGGTCGACCGCAGCTTCGTCGCGGAGATCACCGGCGAGGGACACGGCAGTGCCGTCACCGAGGCCGTCATCCGGCTCGCCCAGGCCCTGGAGCTGAGCACCGTCGCCGAAGGAATCGAGACGACCACGCAGGCCGACCGGCTCCGGCAGCTCGGCTGCCGGACCGGCCAGGGGTACCTCTACGCCAAGCCCATGCCGTCCGAGGACGCGCTCGCCTATTTCACCCGTGCCGACGGGGTTGCCGGGGCCTTGGATCACGCAGGTGGCCCGGTGGGTCTGCACGGGCGGGAGGCATGAGCAGCGGTCCGCACGCACCGCTCGTCAGGCGCCGTGGGCGAAGAGCGCCAGGCGGACGCGGTTGGGGCTGCCGGTCTTGGCCATCAGGCTCGTGACGTGTGTCTTCACGGTGGTGACGCCGACGTGCAGCCGCTCGGCGATCTCGGCGTTCCCGAGCCCCTCGCCGACCAGCGCCAGCACCTCGCGCTCCCGCTCGGTCAGGCCCTCCGCCGGGACGGCCTTCGGCGCGCGGGCGTGCACGGCCCGGTGCACGAGCCGGCGCAGCACCTCGGGGCTGAACGGGCTCTCGCCGGCCGCCGCTCGCCGGATGCCGTCCAGCAGTTCCTGCGGCGAGGCGTCCTTGAGCAGGAAGCCGCACGCCCCGGCCGTCAGCGCGGGATAGAGGTGGTCGTCGTCGCCGAAGGTCGTCAGCACCAGCACCCGGACGGCCGGCCGCGCCGCGAGGATGCGGCCGGTGGCCGTGATGCCGTCCAGCCCCGGCATGCGCAGGTCCATCAGGATCAGGTCGGGGACCAGCCGCTCGGCCAGGGCGACCGCCTCCCGGCCGTCGCCCGCCTCGCCGACCACCTCGAGGTCGGGCTGGGCGTCGCACAGCATGCGCAGGCCGGCGCGGATCAGCTGCTGGTCGTCCGCCAGCAGGACCCGGATCACGCCGCCACCCGGGGCAGCACGGTCGCGACCCGCCAGCCGGCGCCCCGCGGCCCCGCCTCCAGCTCGCCGCCGAGCATCGACACCCGCTCCCGCATGCCGGTCAGGCCGTGGCCGCCCCCGCGGACGACCGGACCGGCGCCCGTGGGGGAGCCGCCGTCGTCGGCGACCTCCCAGCCGACGGTGCCGTCGGCGACCCGGACGGTGAGGCGGACCTTCGCCGCCAGGCCCGCGTGCTTGGCCACGTTGGTCAGTGCCTCCTGGGTGAGCCGGAGCAGAGCGAGCGAGCGTACGGCGTCGAGCTGGGCGATCTCCGGCGCGATGTCGGCGTCCACGACGAGCCCGGCCCGGCGGGCCGTCTCCACCGCGCCGTCGAGCGCGGCGGACAGGGCGGCCGGCTCGATCACGGTGAGAGCGGCGTCGTCGCCCGGGCCGCCGGTGCCGCGCAGCAGTTCGACCAGCCGCCGCAGGTCCGTCAGCGCCGTGGTGCCGGTGGCGTGCACGTCGTCGAACACCTCCTGCACCTGCGGGGTGAGCCCGGGCAGCACGTGCCGGGCCACGCCGATGCGCAGCACCATCGAGGCGACATGGTGCGCCACCACGTCGTGCAGCTCGCGGGCGACGGCGCCGCGTTCGGCGATGCGGGCCTCCCTCGCCTCGGCCTCGCGGCGGCGCTGCTCCGCGGCGGCCCGCTCGGTGGCCTGCCGCCCCAGCTCGGCGTTGGCCCGCACGAGCGCCCCGACCAGCAGCGGCAGGCCGACGAGCGGCACCAGCGTGTAGAGCCGGCCCTGCAGCGGGTGGTCCGGGCTGCGCAGCTGCCCGGCCAGGTAGACGACGGCGAGCGCCCCGGCGCCCCACCACCGCACCGGCCGGGCCGATCGGGCGGCCGCCTCGAGCAGCGCCCAGGCCGCCCCGACCGCGTTGATCGTCGAGTCGTCGAGCAGGGTCACAGCCGCCGCGAAGAGCCCGGCCTGGACGGCCAGGTTCGCCGCCGGCCGCCGGTGCAGCAGCAGCGCGGCGGCGAAGGCGGGTACGGCCAGGGCCCACTGCGCCGGGGTGTCCCGCGCGATGACCGTCAGGTAGCCGACGCCGCTGAGGTCGAGCAACACCATGCGCACGAGCGCTCCGCGCGTCGCGAACATCCGGCTCAGCCAGTCCACGAGCCACACCCTAGTTCTTCGCGACGGCGGACCCGGCCGCTGCCGCCGCGCCGAGGACGATCGCCGCCAGGACGGACAGCGTCAGCGCGTCGGGTGCCACGATCGGCTGCCCGCGGAGGGCCTGCCACGTGAGCAGGATCGTCACGGCACCGTACGCGGCGCCGGCGATGCGGAGCAGGCGCACCTTCGTGGTGTCGGTGAGGCTGGGGGCGTACCGGATCAGGAGAAGCGCGAGCAGCGGCAGGGCCTGGAGTGCGTGCAGCCCGAGGAAGTGACCGGCGCGCAGGTCGCCGCCGGCCGTGCTCCACCCGACCAGCGGCAGGCCCGGGCCGCCGTCGGGCGTGCCGACGCTGTGTGCGCCGCTGATGCCGTCGATGCCGGGCGCGGCCGTGGGCAGCACCATGGGGATCGCCGCTGCCATGCCGAGCAGGGACAACCCCAGCCCCAGCCGTACGCCCGCCGCCGCGGCCCGGTCGGCGATGCGCGCCCGCAGCACCACGACGGCGATCACCAGCTGCGCGACGAACAGCGACATGATCGAGACAGCCATCGCCTCGAAGATGACGTTGTTCAGCGTGGTGGTCGCGTTGAAGTGGCTGGTCTGGCCGCGCAGCACCTGGCCGACGATCGCCACCATCTCCAGCGCGCCGGCTGCCACGATGACGACGACGGCCCGCTCGACGCGGCGGCTGCGCTCCGGCAGCAGGGTGAGCAGCCAGGCCAGGGTGCCCGCGTAGACCGCCAGCGAGACGGAGAACTTGAACGGCTTGAGCCAGGCCGGCGCGCCCGTGATGATCCGGTCGTCGGCGACGAGCCCGGCCAGGCAGACGACGGCGAGTGCGGCCATGGCGGCGGTGAAGCCGAGCAGCGTCGGGGATGTTCTCGTACGCGGGGCGGCGGTCGTGGTCATGCCCTCAGCGTCGTGGCGCCGCGGCGGCTTCTCGCCCGTCCCGGGGCCGCTCTTGCGGCTCCAGGGAGGAGGGTGTCTCCTCCCTGGGTCTCAGACTCTGACGATCAGCTCGCCGTGCAGCAGGGAGAACCAGCCGTCGGGCTCTTCGGACCAGCGGCGCCAGCCCGCGGAGAGGCGGTCGAGGGCGGCCTGGTCGGCGGCGCTGGAGGCGAGGGTCTGGCGGGCCATGTCCGACTGGACGATCCGGTCGGCCCACAGGCCGCCCCACCACGCGCGGTCCTCCTCGGTCGCGAAGCACCAGGTGCTCGACGTGGCGGTGACATCCGTCAGGCCGGCCGCGTGGGCCCAGGCGAGCAGCCGGCGGCCGGCATCCGGTTCGCCGCCGTTCGCGCGGGCGACCCGGTGGTAGAGGTCGACCCATTCGTCGAGCTCCGGCACCTCCGGGTACCAGGTGAAGGCGGCGTAGTCGCTGTCGCGGACGGCGACGATCCCGCCGGGCTTGGTGACGCGGGCCATCTCGCGGAGCGCCTGTACGGGGTCGGCGACATGTTGCAGCACCTGGTGGGCGTGCGTGACGTCGAAGGAGTCGTCCGGGAAGTCGAGGGCGTGCACGTCGCCGACCGCGAAGCCGACCGTGGTGAGGCCCCGGCGCGCGATCTCGGCGCGCGCGAGGTCCAGGGCGTCCGCGGTGTGCTCCAGGGCCGTGACGCGCCCGGGTGTGATTCGCGTCGCCAGGTCGGCGGTGATCGTGCCGGGCCCGCAGCCGACGTCGAGCAGCGTCGCGCCGGAGGTCAGGTGGGGCAGCAGGTAGCCGGCCGAATTTTCTGCGGTCCGCCAGCGATGTGAGCGCAGGACCGACTCGTGATGCCCGTGGGTGTAGACAGCAGCCATGCCCCGACGCTAGAACGGCGTCTCGAATATCGGGAGACTTTTCTTACTTGGTGAGACGGCGTCCGGAAAGAGATTTCCGTCTTCGCAGGCGGGGCCGTAACTTTGTGCGCATGAGGATCGGCATTGTCGGCGCGACGGGACAGGTCGGTGGCGTCATGCGCCGCATCCTGGCCGAGCGCGAGTTCCCCGTTGACCAGCTCCGGCTCTTCGCGTCCGCCCGCTCGGCGGGCCGCGGCATCCCCTGGCGGGACGGCGAGGTGACGGTCGAGGACGCCGCCACCGCCGACTTCCGCGGGCTGGACATCGCGCTGTTCTCCGCGGGCAAGGGCAGTTCCAAGGAGCTCGCCCCCAAGGTCGCCGAGGCCGGCGCGGTCGTCATCGACAACTCGTCCGCCTGGCGCATGGACCCGGAGGTCCCGCTCGTCGTGGCCGAGGTCAATCCGGACGCCGCCGCGCAGCGCCCCAAGGGCATCATCGCCAACCCCAACTGCACGACCATGGCGGCCATGCCCGTCCTGCGCCCGCTGCACGACGAGGCCGGTCTCGTGGCCATGGTCGCCACCACCTACCAGGCCGTGTCCGGCGCGGGCCTGGCCGGCGTCGCCGAGCTCGACGAGCAGGTCAAGAAGGTCGCCGACCGGGCAGCCGAGCTCACCCACGACGGCGGCGCGGTCGACTTCCCGGCGCCGCGCAGCTTCGCCCGGCCGATCGCGTTCAACGTCCTGCCGCTCGCCGGCTCGATCGTCGACGACGGCCTCGGCGAGACCGACGAGGAGCAGAAGCTGCGCAACGAGAGCCGGAAGATCCTCGGCATCCCGGACCTCAAGGTCTCCGGCACCTGCGTCCGCGTGCCGGTCTTCACCGGCCACTCGCTGCAGGTGAACGCCCGCTTCGCCCGCCCGCTGACGCCCGCCCGCGCGGCCGAGCTGCTGGCCGGGGCGCCCGGCGTCGAGCTGTCCGACGTGCCGACCCCGCTGCAGGCGGCCGGGCAGGACCCGACGTTCGTGGGCCGCATCCGCGTGGACGAGACCGTCGAGAACGGCATCGCCCTCTTCCTCTCCAACGACAACCTCCGCAAGGGCGCCGCCCTCAACGCGGTGCAGGTTGCCGAGCTGGTGGCGGCCGGACTGCGCTGACCCGTTCCGCTTCAGGCGCCCCGCTCACCGTCCGGTGGGCGGGGCGCTTCGTCGTATTGTCGGATTTGCACTGGTCGGTGGATTCTTTCGGGGTGCAGGGCGTGTCCTCGGCGGCGGGCGGGCGTTGTCCCCGGCGTGTCTTCCCCGGCACCGTCGTTCCTTCGGGGGGTCTTTATGTCGATCCACTATGGAAAACTGGGGCTTTTTGCGTGAATCGGTAGCGCATGGTCGGTTTGAGGTGCACAGTGATGGCATGAACGACAGTGGGCCTGGTGGGGGCGGCTACTTCTGGTGCCTCCGCCACAAGCGGGTCGAGTCCGGGAGCGACGTGTGCGCCGCTCAGTACAGGCTCGGTCCGTACCCCTCCGCCGACGACGCCAAGCGGGCACTCGAAACCGTCGAGAAGCGCAACAAGGCGTGGGATGCCGAGGACGCCCGCTGGACCGGGGAAGAGAGCTAGGCCGGCCGCGGACCAACGTCCACGCCGGAATCGTCGGTCTCCAGGCGGAGACGAGCCCGCAGTCATTCGCAAGGAGGAAGCTTCCCCATGGCCGCTACCAAGAAGGCAGCCCCGGCGCGGGCCGCCGCCAAACGCACGGCCGCAGCCGGCGCCCCGGCCCCCAAGCCCGCGGCGCGCGCGACCGTCAAGGCGGTGCCCACCCAGCCCACGGCCGCCAAGCGAGCCACCCCGAAGCCGGCGCCCGCCGCCGCGAAGCCGGCCACCGCTGCGAAGAAGGTTGCTGCCGCCAAGCCGGCGGCTGTTGCGAAGAAGGTCGCTGCCGCGAAGCCGGCTGCCGCCAAGAAGGCTGGTGCTGCGAAGCCCGCGGCCACCAGGACTGTGGCTGCCAAGAGCGCCGCCAAGCCCGTCGCCGGGAAGGCGAGCACTGTCAAGGGAAACTCGGCCAAGGCGAGCACGGTGAAGCCGGGCACCGCGAAGGTCGGCACCGCGAAGACGGCCACGACGAAGGCGACCAGTCCCAAGGCGAGCACCGGTGCGGGCGCTGCCAAGGCCGGCGCTGCCAAGGCGGGTGCGGGCAAGGCCGCGGCGGGCAAGGCCGCAGCGGGCAAGGAGAAGGTCGGGACGGCGCGGAAGACCACGGCGGCGGCTCGGGCTACGGGGCGGAAGGCGGTGACCGCGAAGACGGTGGCGGCCACGTCCACGCTGGCGCATCCGATGGTCACGGCGACGGCCGACGACATGTCCGCGGGGACCTCGGCGCAGGCGCCCGCGAGCCGGACGGCCACCAAGCGGGCCCCGGCGAACAAGACGGCCGCGAAGAAGGCTCCCGCGAAGAAGGCTCCCGCGACCAAGGCGACCGCGGCGAAGGCGACGGCCACCAAGGCGACCGCGGCGAAGGCGGCCGCGACGAAGAGCACGGCGAAGAGTGCTGCGGCCAAGGCGACGCCGGCGAAGAAGACCACCGCGAAGAGCACGTCCGCCGCGAGCAAGGCGACCGCTACCAAGGCGGCGAGCAAGGCTACGGCGGCGGCGAAGAGTGCGGCTTCGGCGGCGAAGAGTGCGGCCACCGCCGTCAAGAGCGCCGCCACCAAGGCCACGAAGATCACGGCGGCGAAGGGCGCGGCGACGAAGCCCGCAGCCGCCAAGAGCACGGCGGCCAAGTCCACGGCGACGAAGGCCATGCCCGCGAAGAGTGTGGCCACCAAGGCCGCGCCCGCCAAGAGGACGGCCACCAAGGCCATGCCTGCC
>NZ_JAUQWH010000148.1 GCF_030757795.1 Actinoplanes oryzae | reverse complement strand
CCGGGGTGGCGCGCAACAGCGTGGCGACCGCCTACGAGCAGCTGGTCGCCGAGGGCTATCTCACCGCGCGGACGGGCGCCGGGACCTTCGTGGCACGGGTACGCCCCGAGCCCGCCGCCCGCCGCCGGCACGCCGACCCGCTGCGGCCGCGGGCGGGGTGGACGTTCGCGCCGGCGCCGGCGAGCGCGGCCGAGCCGGTTCCGCGCTACGACTTCCGGACCGGGATCCCGGACGCGGGGCTCTTCCCGTTCGAGACGTGGCGCCGGCTGGTGGCGGGGGAGCTGCGGCTGGGCGCCAACGCCCCCGGACGGTACGGCGACCCGGCCGGGCACCCCGCGTTGCGCGCCGCGATCGCACGCTACGTGGGCTACTCGCGATCACTGCGCGTGCTGCCCGAGGAGGTCGTCGTCACCAACGGTGCCCACCACGCGCTCGATCTGATCGGCCGGGTCCTGGTGTCGCCCGGGGACGTGGTGGCGGTCGAGGACCCCGGCTATCCGCCCGCGCGGCAGGTGTTCGCGTCGCTCGGTGCGCGCGTGACCGGCGTACCCGTCGACGCGGACGGCCTGGTCGTGGACGCGTTGCCGGACCGGGCGCGGGTGGTCTACACGACGCCGTCGCACCAGTTCCCGCTCGGGCGCGCGATGGGACTCGCCCGGCGGCACGCGCTGCTGGCGTGGGCGGCGCGGCGGCAGGCGGCGATCGTGGAGGACGACTACGACAGCGAGTTCCGGCACTCGGCGCGGCCGCTCGAGCCCCTGCACAGCCTCGACACGGTGGGGCGCGTCCTCTACGTGGGCACGTTCTCGAAGAGCATGCTGCCGAGCCTGCGGACCGGATTCGTGCTGGCCCCCGCCCCGCTGCGGGCGGCGCTGACCGCGGCGCGCCAGCTGGGGGACTCGTACGGGCAGGTGGCCGTGCAGGCGGCGCTCGCCCGCTTCATCGACGAGGGGCTGCTCGCCCGGCACGTACGGCGCGCCGGGCGGGCGTACCGGGACAGGCACGCCCGCGTGGTCGCGGCGCTGAGCGGCCTCCCGCAGCTCGCGCTCGTCCCCTCGGCGGCGGGGTTGCACGTCGCGGCGCTGACGCCGGAGCCGGCCGCGCCGGTGGTCGCCGCGGCCCGGGCGCGCGGGGTGGCGGTCGAGGACCTCGCGAGCTACGGGAGCGACTCGACCGGGTTCGTGCTCGGCTTCGGGGCGATCGACCCGGCGCTGCTCGACGAGGGGCTCTCGATCCTCACGAGCCTGGTGTAGAGCACCGCGCTGCCCGCGACGACCAGGCTGAACAGCGCCGGCCAGCCGGTGAGCACCAGCAGGGCGAGCACGGCGGCCAGCGCCAGAGCGGCACCCCGGCGCGACCATCCGCGCGGCAACAGGCGCAGCGCCGCGGCGGTGCCCAGGATGTAGACGAGCGTGAAACACCCCGTCACCAGCAACATCTGCGTCCGCAACGCGAACGGCGACGCCACCGCGAGCAGGCTGACGACCGTGATGAAGACCAGATTCCGGCGTACGGTGCCGAAGGGCCGGGCGGGCAGGCTGTGCTGCGCGGCGAGCGCGGCGCCGAGGCGGGCGGCCCCGGCGACGTAGGCGTTCATCGCGCCGATCGTGAGCAGCACCGCCACCACCGCGGTGATCGCGCGCACCGGCCCGCCGATCCCCGCGTCCAGCAGATCGGCGAGCGGCGCGGGACTGTCGCCGGCCGCCGGCCCGAGCACGGCGATGCTCGCCGCCGCCACCGCCAGGTAGAGCACCCCGACGATCAGCACCGCCGCGGCCGTCGCCCGGGGCACGTCGCGCCGCGGGTGCCGGTACTCGCCCGACAGCGGCGAGACCGCCTCCCACCCGGCGAAGCCCCACACCAGCACGGCCGCCGCGGCCCCGACCCCCGACCAGCCGTGCGGCGCGAACGGGGTCAGGTGCGACCACCGGGCGTGCGGCAGCGCGGCGAGCACGGTCACCACGAGCAGCACGGCCAGCACCGCCGTCAGGCCCAGCTGCACGGCGCCGGAGATCCGCAGCCCGAACCAGTTCATGACGACCACGATCAGCAGGCACCCCACGAACGTCGCCACCATGGTCGCCCGGCCGCCGCCGAGGACGTCCGCCACGTACCCGCCGGCGAAGGCCGCCGCGGCCGGCGCGCCCAGCGGCACCGCGAAGAAGAAGGACCACCCCACCGCCGCGGCGGCCCGCGGCCCGAAGGCCCGCCGCACGTACGCGGACACGCCGCCACTGTCCGGCCAGCGCGCCCCGAGCGCGGCGAAGGTCCAGGCCAGCGGCGCGGACAACACGATCAGCGCCAGCCACGCCACCAGCGAGGCCGGCCCGGCCAGATCCGCCGCGATCGCGGGCATCGAGATGACCCCGGTCCCCAGCACCGCCCCGACACTGAGCGCAGTCCCCTGCGCACGGCTCAACATGCGTACGACGCTAGATCCGCGAGTGGCTCTCCGCCCGGGCCGATCCGGCGTCATCCGAAGGAGCCAATTCCCGCAGCCCGCGCTCCCACCGCGCGCGCCGCTCCCCGTCGTCCTGCTCCCACCAGGGCGTGCCCCGCTCCCCGAGCGCGACCTTCGCGATCTGCACCCGGTCGCGGGCGGGCCGCGGATCCTCCCCGTTGCGCAGCGCCGCGCCCACGTCCCGCCGGGCGGCCATGAGCGCCCGGCGCAGTTGCGCCCCGGCCTCCTCGGGAATCGCGGGATCGGTGGCCCGCCACTTCCGCCCCTTGACGACGATGTACCGCCCGTCGTCCGTGGTCTCCACCATGATCCGTCGTTACCCCGGGCGGGCCCGCTCAACCGGGTCCGGGCCTCATGAGGTAGACGGTTCGCCGGCTGTCCGCGGCCGTTCGCCAGTAGGCGCGCATATGCGGGCTCGCGAAAAAGCATTGTCGCCGCGCGAGCCGAGCAGGGCGACCATGCCGATGCCGAGGCCGACGGCGACCAGCAGGGTGGGTGGCCTTCTTTCTCCGGCGCCTCGGCTCACGCGATCCGTGCTGCGGTCACGGGGTCAGGGGTCGACCCCGCACTCGCGGCGGACCTGCTGCTCGAAGGCTTGGTAGAACCGGGCGAGGTGCTCGTCGCGCTCCTCGCCCTCCTTGGCCAGCCAGTCGTCGAGGATGCGCCGGGCCTCAAGGCTGCCGAACATCCCGATGGCCGTCACCACGGTGGCTTCCGTGCTCACGCGCTCGCCCTTCGGCCACTTCTTCTCCAGCTCGGCGAGCTTGGCGTCGGAGGTGTGCTTGTACTTGGCGCGCTTGCGTTCGATGCGTACGTACCGCAGCAGGGAGAAGTAGGCGTCCCGGCGTTCCTGCCAGAGCCTGGCCTCGCCGGCGGCTTTCTCGCTGCGCGCCGCCAGCCGTTCCATGTGCTCGCGGCCCTGCCGTCCCGCCAGCCAGGTGAAGGCCGCGCCGGACGCGCCGGCCACGGCGGTCGCCACCGGCGCCACCCACTCCCACGCCATGCGTCGAGTGTCCCGGGCGGCGGGCGGCGGGGGTGTCGGGCAGCCGACTGGTGACCGGGGTCAGAGTCCGAGCTGCGCCGTGCGGAGGGAGTCGTCGCCGGTGAGGTCGACCCGGGCGACGCGCTGGCGGCCGGAGAGGAAGAGGACCAGTTCGCCGGGCGGGGCGGTCAGGGTCGTGCGGGGCTCGCCGTCGCGGAGCTGGAGGACGCCGTAGCCCGGGGCCTCGACGCGGACCGGCTGATGCTTGCGCAGGGCGAGGCGGGCGAAGAACTTGGCGTTCTTCCACAGGGCCAGCTCGTGGGCCGGGTCGAGGACGCGCGGCTCCCAGCCGGGCTGGGCGCGGCGGACGTCCTCGTGGTGGATGAACATCTCGCCGCTGTTGGCGGCCTGGTCGGTGAGGGTGTTGCTGACCGGGCTCCACCAGGGCGCGGTGCGGACGTCGGCCACGAGCTCCGGGTAGGGGCGGGCGGCGGCGGCTTGCAGGACGCGGTCGCCGTGGGCGGCGAGCGGCGGGACGAAGCCGGCGAGGGCCGCGTCGGGGCGGCGGTCGCGGACGACGATGTGCGCCGCGAGGTGCCTGGCCTGCCAGCCCTCGCAGACGGTGGGGGCGTCGGGGCCCACCTGGAGCAGGGCGTCGGCGAGCAGGTGGCGTTCCGTGCGCGCGAGGTTCGTCATCCGCAAAGCCTAGGGGACGGGCAACAACTCTGTAATACGAGACACAATCGCCGGGGCATGCCCGGAGGCGGCCGGGACGGCAGGATGGATCGGTAAGGCCGGGCGACCGGCGGGACGCTTACCTCAGGGCGGGACCGATTTGAGCACGAGGGCCAGCCGGGACGTGCTGGGCCGGGGGCTTCGCGTGCTCGGCCGCGCGATTCGCACCGAGCCGCGGCTGTTCACCGTGGGTGTCGTCGGCAGCAGCCTCTTCGGGCTGCTGATCATCGCGAACTCCTACGTGGTGGGGGCCGTCACCGGGCGCGTCGTGGTGCCGGCGTTCACCGAGCACCGGGCGGGCGTGCGCGAGCTGCTGCTGATCGCGGCCGTGTTCGTCGGCATCTCGGTGCTGCGGGTGATCAGCATCTTCGGGCGGCGGCTCGGCGCGGGCTACATGCAGTTCCGGCTCCAGGCGCGCTACCGGCGCGCGGTGACCCGGCGTTACCTGTCCCTGCCGCCGGCGTGGCACGCGCGGCACGCGACGGGCTCGCTGCTGTCGAACGCGAACTCGGACGTGGAGGCGGCGTTCGTCCCCATCGCGCCGCTGCCCTTCGCGGTCGGCACCGTGGTCATGATCTTCGCCGCGGTGCTCTCGCTGTTCTTCACCGACTGGGTGCTGGCGCTGGTCGGGGTGGTGCTGTTCCCGGCGCTGTTCCTGATGAACCTCGTCTACTCGCGCCGCATGTCGCCGCGGCAGATCCGGGCGCAGCGGCTGCGCGCCAAGGTCAGCGCCGTGGCGCACGAGAGCTTCGACGGCGCGCTGGTGGTCAAGACGATGGGCCGCGAGGCGGACGAGTCGCAGCGCTTCCGGGTGCACGTCAGCGAGCTGCGCGACGCGCTGATCTCGGTGGGGCGGCTGCGCGGGCTCTTCGACCCGCTGATGGACGCGCTGCCCAGCATCGGCACGCTGGCGGTGCTGCTGCTCGGGGCGTGGCGGCTGCAGTCGGGCGCGATCACGGTGGCCGACCTGGTCAGCGTGGCGTTCCTGTTCACGGTGCTGGCTTTTCCCGTACGCGCGATCGGCTGGGTGGTCGCCGAGCTGCCGCGCAGCGTCGCCGGGTGGGAGCGGGTGCAGGCCGTGCTCGGCGCCGAGGGCGACCTCGCCTACGGCCCGGTGGCGGAGCCCGGGACCGGTCCGGCCACGCTGCGTTTCGACCAGGTCTCCTTCGCGTACGGGGAGGGCGCCGAGGTCCTGCACGACATCTCCTTCGCCGTCCCGGCCGGGAAGACCGTCGCCCTGGTGGGTGCCACGGGGTCCGGCAAGTCGACGATCGCCTCGCTGGCCGTGCGCCTGGTGGACCCGGGGAGCGGCACGGTCACCGTGGACGGGCGGCCGCTGCCCGAGCTGGCGATGAGTGCCCTGGCGGCCACGTCGGCGCTGGTCCCGCAGGTGCCGTTCATCTTCGACGACACCGTGCGCGGCAACATCACGCTGGAGCGGGAGGGCGTCGGCGACGAGGCGGCCTGGTCGGCGCTGCGGCTCGCGCAGGCCGACGGGTTCGTGGCGAAGCTGCCCGAGGCGCTCGACACGGCGGTCGGCGAGCGCGGCACGTCCCTCTCCGGCGGGCAGCGGCAGCGGCTCACCCTGGCCCGCGCGCTCGCCGGGCGGCCGCGGCTGCTGGTGCTCGACGACGCGACGAGCGCGGTCGACCCCCGCGTGGAGGCGGCGATCCTGGGGGCGCTGCGCGGCAACGACGCCGGGGCCTCGATCCTGGTCGTCGCGTACCGGCGGGCGACGATCGCGCTGGCCGACGAGGTGGTCTTCCTGCAGGACGGCCGGGTCGCGGCGGTCGGCACGCACACCGAGCTGATGGCGACGGTCCCCGGCTACCGCGAGCTGGTGACCGCCTACGAGCAGGCCGAGACCGAGGAAGAGACGGTGCAGGCATGACGGCCGCGGTGGTCGAGGAGGGGACGCTGGCGACCGTACGCCGCGGGGTGAAGCTGTCGCCCGAGCTGCGGCCCGGGCTGGCGGGGACGATCGCGCTGGCGTTCGTGTCGATGGCGGGCCGGGTCGCGGTGCCGATCGCCGTGCAGCAGGGCATCGACCGGGGCATCCGCGCGCCCGGCGGCCCGCACCTCGGCGTCGTGCTGACCATCGTGCTGATCACGCTCGGGCTGCTGGTGGTCTCGACGACGTGCGGCTATCTGATGACGCGCCGGCTGTTCACGGTGAGCGAGACGGCGCTGGCGTCGCTGCGCTCGCGGACCTTCCGGCACATCCACGACCTGTCCATGCTGCACCAGCAGTCCGAGCGCCGCGGGTCGCTGGTCTCCCGGGTGACCGGCGACGTCGACCAGATCACCCAGTTCCTGCAGACCGGCGGCGTGCAGCTGCTGCTCACCGGCGGGCAGGTGGCGGTCACGACGATCGTCATGCTGGTCTATTCGTGGCAGCTGACACTCGTGGTCTTCGCCGCGTTCGTGCCCGCGGTCATCGTGATCCGGCTGTTCCAGAAGCGGCTCGCCGCCGTCTACCGGGTGGTCCGCGAGCGCACCGGGATCATGCTGGGCGCGGTCGCCGAGAGCGTGGTCGGGGCCGCGGTCATCCGGGCGTACGGCGTCCGCTCCCGCACCGAGAAGCGGCTCGACGACGCGATCGGCACGCTGCGCGTCGCCCAGCAGCGGGCCCTGCGTACCAGTGTCACCAGCTTCTCCACCGGGGAGATCGCGGCCGGCGTGGCGCTCGCCGCCGTCGTGGTCGTCGGGGTGCTGCTCGGCGTGGACGGCGGGCTGACCGTGGGCAAGCTCACCGCGTTCCTGTTCCTGGTGACGCTGTTCATCCAGCCCGTGCAGATCGCCACCGAGGTGCTCAACGAGGCGCAGAACGCCGTGGCCGGCTGGCGGCGGGTGCTCGACGTGCTGGACATCAAGCCCGACGTGGCCGACCCGGACACCGACGGCGTCGCGCTGCCGCCGGGGCCGCTGTCCGTGCGCTTCGCCGACGTCTCGTACCGCTATCCGGGCGGGCCGATCGTGCTCGCCGACGTGGACCTGGCGATCGCGGCGCGGACCAAGGTGGCGGTGGTCGGGGAGACCGGCAGCGGCAAGACGACCTTCGCGAAGCTGCTCACCCGGCTGATGGACCCGGCCGGCGGGGAGGTGCTGCTGGGGGACACGCCGCTGACGTCCGTACGCTTCGACTCGCTGCGCTCGCGCGTCGTCATGGTGCCGCAGGACGGGTTCCTCTTCGACGCGACCGTGGCGGAGAACATCCGCTTCGCCGCCCCGGGTCTCACCGACGAGCAGCTGACCGATGCTTTCGCCGAGCTCGGTCTCGGCGACTGGCTGGCCGGGCTGCCGCAGCGGCTCGAGACGCCCGTGGGGGAGCGCGGCGAGGCGCTGAGCGTGGGCGAGCGGCAGCTGGTCGCGCTGGTCCGGGCCTATGTGGCCGACCCCGACCTGCTCGTGCTCGACGAGGCGACGAGCGCGGTCGACCCCGCCACCGAGGTACGCCTCCAGCGGGCCCTCGACACGGTGACGCGCGGCCGTACGACCGTGGCGATCGCGCACCGGCTGTCCACGGCGCAGGCCGCCGACGAGGTCATCGTGGTCGACGCGGGCCGCGTGGTGCAGCGCGGGCCGCACGCGGAGCTGGTCCGCGAGGAGGGCTCGATCTACGCCAAGCTCTACGCGTCGTGGCTGGAGCAGACGCGCTGATCAGGTCGTGGCCGCCGCGCGGGCGAGGGTGGCCAGCCGGGCCGCGGCGGCGCTGAGGGTGCGGTCGCGGGCGGTGCCGACGCTCACCCACATGGTGAAGTCGGCGTCGTCGACGGGCAGCCAGCACAGCCGGTCGTCGGACTCGGCCAGATAGCGCGGCAGGAAGCCGACGCCCAGCCCGTTGCGCACCAGGGCGGCGGTGTCGGCGGTGTCGGACGTCTCGTAGCGGACCTCGCGGTGCAGGCCCCGCCTGCTCAGCTCCGCGTCGACCAGGGTGCGGTTGGCGAAGCCGGCCCGGAAGTCGACGAACCGCAGGCCGGTCACCTCGGCGAGCGAGATGCGGTCGCGCCCGGCGAGGGGATGATCCGGGGTGACCGCGAGGCCGAGCGGCGAGCTGGCGAGCGGGTCGATGCGCAGGTCGGGGTAGTCCTCCGGGGTGGCCGACAGGAAGGCGACATCGATGTCGCCCCGGCGCAGGGCGGTGGCCATGCCGGCGGTGCCGGTGGCGGACGGGGCGATGTGCATCGTGACGTCGGGATGGTCGCGGCTGAACCGGCCGAGCAGCGCCGGGATGTCGAAGAGGGTCACGTTCGTCATGTAGCCGATGCGGATCGCCCCCGACAGCCCGCCGCGCACGGCCTCGACAGCGTCGTGCGCCGCGCGGAACGCGGCGAGGATCACGGTGGCGTGCTCCAGCAGCACCTGCCCGGCGGGCGTGAGGCGCACCCGGCGCGTGGTGCGGTCGAAGAGCCGCTCACCGAGGTCCGTCTCGAGCGCCGCGACCGTCGCGGACACCGCCGACTGCACGAGGAAGAGCTCCGCGGCGGCCCGGGTGAAGCTGCCCGTGCGGGCCACCGCGGCGAAGACCTCCAGCTGCCGGCGCTCCATGATCCATCTCCTCCTGCGATCAATGGCATCGTATCTGAGCGTTGGACCCGATGGATCATGCGCAGCACACTGGGCGCATGACAGTTATCTCCCCGACCCGGCCGGCTGTGGGCCCGGCGCGCCGCGGGGTCAGCCACGGCTCGGGGTTCTGGATCGCCTCGGCCGCCTTCCTGATCGTGATGGCGTACAGCACCGTGCCCACCCCGCTGTGGTCGCTCTACCAGCAGCGGGACGGGTTCTCGACGTTCGCCGTGACGATCGCCTTCGCCGCGTACGCGGTCGGGGTCGTGATCTCGCTCTTCCTCGCCGGGCATCTGGGCGACACGCTCGGCCGCCGGCGGCTGCTGCTCCCGGCGATCGGGCTCGAGATCGTCTCCGCCGTGATCTTCCTCGCGTGGACGGCGCTGCCCGGCCTGATCGTCGCCCGGGTCATCTCCGGGCTCGGCATCGGCATGCTCACCGCCACGGTGACGGCGCACATCATCGACCTGCACCTGCGGGCCCGCCCCGGCGCCGGCCCGGTGCGCGGCCAGCTGGTCTCGGGCGCGGCCAACCTCGGCGGCTTCGGGCTCGGCGCCCTGCTCTCCGGCGTGCTCGCGCGGTGGGCGCCGGCGCCGCTCGTGACGCCGATGGTCGTCTTCCTGGTGCTGCTGGTGGTGGCCTTCGTGGGGGTGGCCGTGGTGCCGGAGACGGCGGCCCGCCCGGAACCGCGACCCGCCTACCGGCCGCAGCGGGTGCGGGTGCCCCGGGCGGCGCGGGGACGGTTCTTCCTGAGCGGCGGGATCGCGTTCGCCGCGTTCTCGGTGCTCGGCCTCTTCACGTCGCTCGCGCCGATCTTCGTCGCCGGTCAGCTGCACATCACGTCGCGGGCGGTCGCCGGGGCCGTCGTCTTCGTCACGTTCGCGTCGGCCGTGGTGGCGCAGATCGCCGTACGGCCGCTGAGCCTGCGGGCCCAGGTCGTGCTCGGGGCGCTGCTGCTGGTGCTCGGCATCGGGGCGCTGACCGCGGTGGTCCTGGCCACCGGCAGCATCGTCTACTTCCTGGCCGGCGGCGTCCTCAGCGGCGCCGGGGCGGGGACGCTCTTCAAGGCGGCCCTGGCGGTGGCCGGCACGCTGGCCCAGCCGGCGAACCGGGGTGAGGTGCTGGCGGGGATCTTCCTGCTCGGCTACATCGGGCTGACGCTGCCGGTCGTAGGCATCGGCGTCGCCACGCTGTCGGTGTCGCTCGCGACCGCGCTGACCGGCTTCGCCGTCGTCATCATCGCGCTGACGCTGATCGCTGCCGTCCCGCTCGCCGCGGCCCTGCGGCGCGCTTGACCCTCGCGGTCGCGACACGGCCCCGGCACGCCGTTGTGCCGGGGCCGCTGCTCGCGGTCAGCGTGCGTAGAACTCGACGACCAGCTGCTCGTCGCAGATCACGGGAACCTCGGAGCGCTCGGCCTTGCGGATGACCGTCGTCCGCAGGTCCTCGAGCACCGTGGACAGGTACGGCGCGGTCGGGCCGTCGATGTGCGCGCCGGTCGCCGCGATCTGGAACGGCGGCTTCTGGCGGCTGCTCTCGCGAACCTCGACGACCTGGCCGGGCTTCAGGCGGTAGGACGGGCGGTCGACCTTCTTGCCGTCCACGGTGAAGTGGCCGTGCGCGACGAGCTGACGGGCCTGGTAGATCGTGCGGGCCAGGCCGGCGCGCTGCACGGTGGCGTCGAGGCGGCTCTCCAGCAGGGCGACCAGGTTCTCGCCGGTCTTGCCGCCGCGGCGGTGGGCCTCGTCGTAGGCGGCCCGCATCTGCGACTCGCTGATGTTGTACTGGTGGCGCAGCCGCTGCTTCTCCAGCAGCCGCACCTGGTAGTCCGAGGACTTGCGCCGGCCGCGGCCGTGCACGCCGGGCGGGAACGGGCGCCGCTCGAAGTACTTGACGCACTTACGGGTGAGAGGGATGCCGAGAGCCCGCGACAGCCGGGCCTTGGGTCGGGAGTTGTTCACGGGCGATCTTTCTTCCTCCGGGGCAGGTGTTACGGTTAGCCTCGCCTTACTAAGGTTAGCCTAACCGTTGCTCGGAGGACGCTGACATGCAGCCCACCCATGCCGAGGTCGCGCGGACGATCGCCGCAGGCCATCTGCCCGCCACGGCGCACATCGCGTGCCGCCCGGGGCCCTACCCCGTCCGGCACGTGACCGACGCCCAGGGCCGGGTGCTGCTGCTCTCGCCCCGCGACGGCGCCCTCGCCACCGCGCTGCGGCCCGGCCCGGACACCGACGACACCGCCCTGGTCCTCGACATCCCCGACGTGCCGCCGGTCGCCGGGGCGCCGTCGCTCGGCCGCGTGTGGGTCGCCGGCTGGGCCGTCCAGCTCGACGGCGACGAGGCCCGCCAGGCGGCCCTCGACTACGCCGACACCGACCCGGCCACCGACCTGCTCGACGTCGGCGACTCCCAGGTCATCCACCGCATGGACGTGGCCGAGGTGCGCTACGAGCGCAACGAGGTGCTCCGCGACGTCGACCCGGACGACTACGCCGCCGCCACGCCCGACCCGCTGCGCGCCATCGAGTTCGACCTCATCGCCGACCTCGCCGACCACCACGTCACCGAGATGTCCGACTACGTGCGGCGGCAGCTCGGCAAGAACGCGCGGCCCGGCGACGACCCGCGGGTGGTGCGGCTCGACCGGTACGGCTTCCTGGTGCGGCTCGGCGACCGGCTCGCGCGGCTGTCCTTCCCGCGCCCGGTGGCCGACCGGCACGATCTGGCGCACCTGCTGCACCCGATCCTCTGCCACCGGTGCGCGCACGCCTGAGCGATCCGTCGCTTCGTTGCGCGCGCTCCCCGGGCGGCTCGCCCTCGCAGGGTGACCCGGCTACGGCCAGGTCGCCTCGGCGCGAGCGCCACCTGGGGTGAGGGAACGCCGCAACCACTCCACCGTCGCGTCGCGAACAGCCGGTGCGGCGGGCGCGTTCGTCGGGCCGGCGTCCTCAGAGGTCCAGGATGCGGTCCAGGAACTCGCGGTAGTTGCGCATGGCCATCCGCATGCTCTCCGTGTCCGGCGTGGACGTCTCCCGCAGCGGGTCCAGCTCGTCCCGCTCCGCCAGCATCGCCGCGGACAACTCCCCGACGGCGTCGCTGATCAGATCCCGGGCCCGCTCGAGCGCACTCACCGGATCGTCGACGAACTGCGCCTTCACCTCGTGCCACTCACCCCGGAACCGGGCCCCGGCAGCCTCGTCCCAGAACGAGATCGCCGTGCCGCCGACATCCCCGGGCCGCAGCTGAGCCACCCCGGCATCCTCGCCGGCCAGGGCGTGAACCTTGGTTCGCCGATCGTCGTCGCCGGTCCCGGGCCCGAGGTCGTCGCCGGCGCCGGCGTCCGGGCCGGCGGTCACGATCCGCTCGACGGCCAGCTCGCTCGCGACGACCCGATCGACGACCAGCTCACGGTGGTCGCCGGAGGGATCGATGTCGCGCTCGGCGTGCTCTGCGGCGCTGCTGCCTTCGGCGCTGTTCTCCACCAGGCCGGCGCTGTCCTCTTCGGCGCTGCTTCCGGCCTCTTCGGCGTTGCTCCCGGCCTCTTCGGCGCTGCTTCCGGCTTCTTCGGCGTTCCTCCCGGCGACCGGCGCCAGATCGGGCGATGAGGCTTCCGGCGTGTTCGGGGTCGTAGCGCGCTCCTGCCCGGCCATGGGCTCCGCCGCTACCTCGGGCTCGACCGTCAGCAGGGATTCGTCCTCGTGCTCGGGCACCGGCGGGAGGTCGTCGACAGTCTCGTCCTGCGGCTCGGGCACCGGCGGGAGTTCGTCTTCGATCTCGTCCTCGGGCTCGGTCCGGCGACGCCTTCCGCCGGAGACGGGCAGCGACGGCAGGCCGGCCACGGGTGCCGGATACATCGGATGCGGCGGAAGGGGACTGACCGGCGCGGTGCCGGTGGCCGATGCCTCGTCCCGCTCGCCGATGCCCTGCTCGTCGACGGACCAGTCCGAGCCGAGATCATGAGTCGGCTCCACGCCCATGCCCGGCGCGGGAACACGGGCCGACCCCGTCACACTCACCTGCGCGCGACCGGTTGCCGCCTCCCGCTCACCGCCTTCCGCCGTGGCGAGATCGGCGGCCGGCGGGTCGGCGAACTGTCGCGGGCCGCCGTCCGCTCCGGCCTCCGCGGAGGGCTGGCGATCATCGTCGTCCGGCGCGGAACGGCGAGCAACGTAGGGCTTCGCCTGCTCGCCGGGCGCGAGACCGTCGTCCGGCGGAAGGTTGTCGTCGCCCGGGTGGTCGTCGTGGAGCGGGTGGTCGTCATCCGCCGGGGGGTCGTCCGGCCGCTCGGGGTGCGGGGTCCAGCTGTCGGGCAGGGGAGGGTTGCCCGCCCGCGTGAAGGGCGACGGCGCGTAGAGAGGCACGCTGGCCTGCGCGGGCGGCGCGAACGGGCCCGGCTCGTCCAGCGGGTCCGGCGCCGCAGGTCCGGCGGGGCTTAGCTGGTGGTCGCCGGGCGCTGTGCTGTCGAAGCCGACCAGGGCTTCTGCGGATCGGTCATCTCCGGTGTGGATTGGTTCGCTGGCGGCCACCGGCTCGTCGTGGGAGCTGTCGCCGAGGGGCTCGGCGAGGGGGTCGCCAAGGGGGTCGCCGAGGGGGTCGCCAAGGGGGTCGCCAAGGGGGTCGCCGAGGGGCTCAGCGAGGGGGTCGCCGAGGGGCTCGCCGAAGGGGTCGTCCGCGAGGGGTGCTTCGCCCGAGGGGAAGAACGGTCCCCGGCTGCCGTCGGTCGAAGCCCATCCGCCGTAGCCGCTGGTGGAAGCCGGTCCTTCGCGGTCGTCGGTGGCGGTCCTTCCGTCGTGACCGTTGGTGGTCAGCGGGCCGTCGTGACCGTTCGGGGTCAGCGGGCCGTCGTGACCGTTGGTGGTCAGCGGGCCGTCGTGGCCGTTGGCGGTGGTTGCCGGCCCGGCGTGGCCGTTGGTGGGGTGACCGTTGGCGTGACCGTTGGCGTGGCCGTTGATGCGCGGCGACGTCTCGTCCAGACGGCGGAGACCGCCGAGAAGGCCGCCGAGGAGGGCCTCGGTGGGGCGGCGGGAGCCGAGGGCCACCATCTGCGCGTCGAAGGGGAGGGGCGGCAATTTGCCGGATTTGTTCGGCTCGTGGGGCTGGTCCGTGTCGCCCTGCTCCTGTGAGCCGTCCGAGTTGTCCGGAGAGTGTGGCCACTGTGCCTCGCCGGAGGGGTCCGGCTCGTCGGTGCGGGACTCCGGCGCCGGACGTCCGGCCCGGCCCAGCGCCTGACCCGAGATGTCGTCGCCGGGGTAGGTGTCGTCGGGTGTGCCCTGCTCCTGGTCGGGCGACGGGTAGGCGTTCCAGGGCAGCCGCGGCTCGGGCGCCCGGGGCGGCGCCGGGAACGTACCCGCGTCCGGCACCCGGAAGCGGCCGGCGTCCGGCATCGGGGGAAGGTCCGGACGGACGTCGGACGGCCGTGGGGCCTCGGCATCGTTGGCGTGCGCCACGGGAGGGACGGGATCCGGGTCGGTGGCGCGCGAGGGGGAGGGCGTCGGCCCGAGGTCGGTGGCGTGCAAGGAGGAGGGCGTGGGCCCGAGGTCGGGGGGGCGGGAGGGCGTGGGCTCGGGGCCGGGGGCGCGCAGGGTGGGGTGGATGGGCTCCGGGTCGGGGTCGTGCAGGCTCGGGAACTCCGGCATGCGGGCCGGGTCGGTCGCCGGGTCGGCGCCGGCGCCGGGCGGGCGGCCGAAGTGGGGCATGCGGCCGTGGTCGGCCTCGGGGGCCGGGTGGGGCAGGTCGAAGGCGTTGAAGCTGCCGATCTCCGGGAGGTCCATGCCCGGGATGCCGTTCGGAACCCCGGCGGTGCCGCGCGGTCTGCGGGAATCGCCCGGAATGCCCGTGGGCGTCGGCGGGGCGGTGGGCGCGCTGTCGTCCCGGTCACCGGTCGAGGCGGCAGCCGGCCATGCGGCGGAGGGGCGGCTGGTCGAGGGGTCGGCCGGGTGTGCGGCGAAGGGGCGGCCGATTGCGGGTTCGTCCGGGTGCGCGGCGAAGGAGTGGCCGGTCGCGGGGGCGTCCGGGTGCGCGGCGGAGGGGCCGGCGGGCTGGTCCGCCGGGTCGTCCTCGCCGGGCTGCCGGGGCTCGGGGGTGGGGTGGCCCGGCGCCGGCCAGAAGCGGGCCGAGCCGTAGGGCCGGCGGCTGTCGTCGGGGTGGGCCGTGGGCTCCATGTGCGTGAGACTCCCGTCACCTCAGCGCGGCCCCCGGGTGGGCGCGCAGGCGCGACACCCGGGGCAGGCGCGGCGCACGACGACGGTACCGTCCCGGGCTCGGTGCTCACACCCCCAGTGCGGCTCCGTGACCGGATCGTGGGCTACCGGCTCGTGGACGCGGCGGCCGGTGCGAGACAATCTGGGACTGTGCCAGCAGACCTCGAGAATCAGCCCGTACGGCCGTCCGCCCTCGACCCGCGGATCGCCGCCCGCCTGCGCCGCGGCGACGACGGCCTCGTCGCCGCCGTCGTGCGTGAGCACGGCACCGGTGACGTGCTCATGCTGGCCTGGATGGACGACGAGGCGCTGCACCGGACGCTCACGACGGGGCGGGCCACCTACTGGTCGCGCAGCCGCCGGGAGTACTGGGTGAAGGGCGCCACCTCCGGCCACCACCAGTACGTGCGCGACGTCGCCCTCGACTGCGACGGCGACGCGCTGCTGGTCACGGTCGAGCAGGTCGGCGCGGCCTGCCACACCGGCTCGCACAGCTGCTTCAGCAACGCCCTGCCGGTGACCCCGGAGGAGGCCAAGTGACCAGCGGAGCCGTGCAGCCGGACGAGGCGATCTTCGTCACTCTGGCGGCGAAGCGCCGGGTCGTGCCCGTGATCCGGCGGCTGCTCGCCGACGGGGAGACGCCCATCGGGGTCTACCGGAAGCTGGCCGGGGGGCCGGGGACGTTCCTGCTCGAGTCCGCCGAGCAGGGCGCCGGGTCGGCGGCGTGGTCCCGTTACTCCTTTATCGGCGTGCGCAGCGCCGCCACCCTGATCGAGCGGGACGGGCAGGCCGAGTGGCTCGGCACCCCGCCGGCGGGCGTGCCGCTCGACGGCGATCCGGTGGCCGCGCTACGAGCGACGGTTGCCGCGCTGGCCCAGCCCGAGGAGAGCCCGTCGGAGGATCTGCCGCCGCTGACCGGGGGCATGGTCGGCTACCTGAGCTATGACCTGGTGCGGCGCTTCGAGCGGCTGCCCGCCACGGCGACGGACGACGTACCGCTGCCCGAGATCGGCATGATGCTCGCCACCGATCTCGTGGTGCTGGACCACTACGACGGGTCGGCCATCCTCGTCGCCAACGCCGTGCTGCCCGAGCGGGCCGGCGCGGAGGAGGCGCGGGCCGCTTACCACCAGGCGGTCGGCCGGCTGGACGCGATGACCACCGCGCTGTCCCGGCCCACCCCGCCGATGATCTCCACGGTGGAGCGGAAGCCGCCCGGCGAGGTGGTGAGCCGCACGGCGCCCGGCGACTACCAGAAGGCGGTCGAGTCGGCCAAGGAGGCGATCCGGGCCGGCGACTGCTTCCAGATCGTCGTCGCGCAGCGGTTCGAGCGGGCGACCGACGCGGATCCGCTGGACGTCTACCGGGTGCTGCGGGCGACGAACCCGAGCCCGTACATGTATTTGTTGCGCTTCGACGACTTCGACATCGTCGGGTCCTCTCCGGAGGCTCACCTCAAGGTGTCCGAGGAGGAGGGCGGCGTACGCCGGGCCCTGCTCCACCCGATCGCCGGCACCCGCTGGCGCGGCGCGACGCCGGAGCTGGACAACGCCCTGGCCGCCGAGCTGCTCGCCGACCCCAAGGAGCGGGCCGAGCACGTCATGCTGGTCGACCTGGGCCGCAACGACCTGGGCCGGGTGTGCAAGGCCGGCTCGGTGGAGGTGCCCGACTTCGCGCGGATCGAGCGCTACAGCCACGTCATGCACATCGTGTCGACCGTCGTGGGGGAGCTGCGCGACGACCGGACGGCGTTCGACGCGCTGGCGGCGACGTTCCCGGCGGGCACGCTGTCCGGGGCCCCCAAGGTCCGGGCCATGGAGATCATCGAGAGCCTCGAGCCGGTCCGCCGCGGCCTGTACGGCGGCACGGTCGGCTACTTCGGCTTCGGCGGCGACATGGACATGGCGATCGCGATCCGCACGGCGCTGATGACCGGCGGCCACGCCTACGTCGGGGCCGGCGCGGGCATCGTGGCCGACTCCGACCCGGCCTCCGAGGAGCAGGAGACCCGCAACAAGGCCGCCGCCGTCCTCGCCGCGATCGCCGCCGCCGAAACCCTCCGCGCGGCCCGCTGATGCCCGCCGACGACAGCACCCCCGCGGACAAAACGGGCGAAGAGGCGGCCACCGGGCAGCGATCAGCGCAGCAGCAGACAGCGCCGCAGGAGCAGACAGCGCCGCAGGAGCAGGCAGCGCGGCAGGAGCAGGCGGCACCGCACGCAGCGCGGCAGCAGCAGACGGCGGGGCGGCAGCAGGCAGCGCCGCGGGAGCAGACAGTGCCGCACGCAGCGCGGCAAGAGCAGACAGCGGGGCAGCAGCAGACACCGGGGCGGCCGCAGGAGCAGGCGGAGCAAGGGCAGCGGGCAACGCCAAGCCGGAGGCTGGCGTATGCAGTGCTGGCCACCGCGGCCGGCGCCGGCCTGGCGCTCTGGGGCATCACCCGCACGTGGTCGACCAAGGTCACCGACCGCCCGGGGCTGACCCAGCTGCGCGAGAGCCACCCCGGGACGGACACGGCGCCCCTGGTGCTCGCCCTCGCTCTCGTGGCGCTGGCCGGCGCCGGGGCCCTCTTCGCCACGAAGGGGGTGGTGCGGCGGGTCCTCGGCGTTCTCATCGCGCTGGCCGGGGCGGGGACGGCGGTCGCCGCGATCGTCGGCCGCGCGGGCCTGGAGCTTGGCAACGCGGGCGCCGGGGGCACGGTCTGGCCGATCGTCTGCGTCGCCGGTGGCCTGCTGGTCGTCCTGGGTGGGTGGTGGACCGTCCGGCACGGGCACGAGTGGCCCGGGATGGGGGCCCGCTACGAGCGCACCGTCACCGCCCCGGCGGCGGACGACACCACCGGCACGGTCGACGCGCGCACGGCCTGGGATGCCCTGGACCGCGGGGACGACCCGACCGCCCGCTGACGAAGGCTGCCTCGTCGGCGCCGGTCGGCAAGGGCAAGGCGAGGTCGGCGCCGGTCGGCAAGGGCAAGGCGAGGTCGGCGCTGGTCGGCAAGGGCAAGGCGAGGTCGGCGCTGGTCGGCAAGGGCAAGGCGAGGTCGGCGCTGGTCAGCCGAGGCAAGGCGAGAGGGATCGCTGCGGGATCGGGCGACCGTGAAGCAGGCGCCTGGGACGGGCCGCGGGTGGAGCGATCGCGGGGCAGGCGCGCGGCCGAAGGGGCCAGGGCCGCGACCGAACGGGCCAGGGCCGCGGCCGAAGGGGCCAGGGCCGCGACGGGTCAGCGCGCGTTGAGGGGCCGGCGGGCCGGGATCGCGCGGGCGTTGCGGGGGCGCGGCGTGGCGGCCAGGGCTGCCACCATGGCGTCCACGTCCGCCCGGGCCTGGGCGCGCGCCTGGTCGGCCAGGACGGCCGCGTAGGCGTTGTCGCGGGCCGTCCGGACGTTGCCGGGGCCGACGACGCGGCGCTCGACGCCGGCGATGAGGTCGGCGGCGGCCGCGACGACGGCGCGGGAGACGGCGGCGAAATTCTGCTCAGAGGCCATCAGGTCAACTCCACAACGGTGAGGATTTGTGCAGCGCGGTCGAGACCAATGCGGTGAGCTCAGGCATCCGTGCGGTCGGGCGGGCCCTGGACAACCCTCGTGTCGATTGTCCGGACCAAGTTTGCCTGATTCTCAGGGTGCCTGCCGCGTGTTACCAGCTCATGAAGCCGCGGTGACCGCCGTGCGGGGTCGTCCGATCGGCCGAAGGGGCCCAGGTGGAGCGCCCACCCACCCCGCCGATAGTGTGACGGAAGTGACACGGTGCGTAGAGGTGGCGCATTATGCCGCAGCCCATCAGGTGAGGATCGCCATACCCCGGAGGGCTGGACAGGACGGCCGCCACCTAGCATCGGCCCGAGGACACCCGGAGAGGGGAGTCGTTAGGTGACATCCGATCAGCGTGGCGCGGGACCCCAGAACGTGCTCGAGGAGATCCTCGCCGGAGTGCGGGAGGACGTGGCAACCCGGCAGGCTCAGGTCTCGCTGGACCAGGTGAAGGCGGCCGCACAGGCGGCACCGCCGGCGATCGACGCGTACGCCGCCCTGCGCAAGCCGGGCGTGGCCGTGATCGCGGAGGTCAAGCGGTCGTCCCCGTCGAAGGGCGCGCTCGCGGACATCCCCGACCCGGCGGAGCTCGCGGGCGAGTACGCCGGTGGCGGCGCGCGGTGCATCAGCGTCCTGACCGAGGGCCGATGGTTCGGCGGCTCGCTCGAGGACCTGGCCGCGGTGCGGGCGGCGGTGCAGGTGCCGGTTCTGCGCAAGGACTTCGTCGTCTCCAGCTATCAGGTGCACGAGGCCCGGGCCCACGGCGCCGACCTCGTGCTGCTCATCGTCGCGGCGCTCGAGCAGAACGTCCTGGTGGGCCTGCTCGAGCGGATCGAGTCGCTGGGCATGACCGCGCTCGTCGAGGTGCACAACGAGGAAGAGGCCGACCGGGCACTGGACGCGGGCGCCCAGGTCATCGGGGTGAACGCCCGGGACCTGCGCACGCTCGAGGTGGACCGGTCCGTCTTCGAGCGGATCGCGCCCGGCGTGCCCGGCAACGTGGTGAAGATCGCCGAGTCCGGCGTCCGGGGCCCGCACGACCTCATCCGGTACGCGTCCGCGGGCGCCGACGCGGTGCTGGTCGGCGAGGGCCTGGTCACCCAGAAGAGCCCCCGCGACGCCGTGGCGGAGCTGGTCAACGCCGGTAACCACCCCGCGACCCCCAGGCCGGTGCGATGACCGACGGACATTTCGGCAGGTACGGCGGCCGCTTCGTCCCCGAGGCGCTCGTCAAGGCGCTCGACGAGCTCGAGACCGCGTACCGGGAGGCGAAGCAGGACCCCGTCTTCCAGGAGCGCTTCGACGGCCTGCTGAAGAACTATGCCGGGACGCCGAGTCTGCTCTACCGGGCCGAGCGGCTCGGTGAAGCCCTCGGAGCCGAGATCTGGCTCAAGCGCGAGGACCTGAACCACACCGGCGCCCACAAGGTGCGCAACGTGCTCGGCCAGGCGCTGCTCGCCAAGCGGATGGGCAAGCCGCGGGTGATCGCCGAGACGGGCGCGGGCCAGCACGGCGTGGCCAGCGCGACGGCCGCGGCGCTGCTCGACCTCGAGTGCGTGGTCTACATGGGCGCCACCGACACCGAGCGTCAGGCGCTCAACGTGGCCCGGATGCGCATGCTCGGCGCCACTGTCATTCCGGTGACGAATGGTTCGCAGACCCTCAAGGACGCGCTCAACGAGGCGCTGCGCGACTGGGTGTCGACCGTCGAGACGACCCACTACCTGCTGGGTACGGCCGCCGGCCCGCACCCGTTCCCGGAGATCGTCCGCGACTTCGTGGGCGGCATCGGCGTCGAGGCGCGGGAGCAGATCCTCGCCGAGACGGGCAAGCTGCCCGACGCCGTGGCGGCCTGTGTCGGCGGCGGCTCCAACGCGATCGGGATCTTCCACGCGTTCGTGCCCGACGAGGGCGTGCGCCTGTACGGCTTCGAGGCGGGCGGCGACGGCGTGGAGACGGGACGCCACGCGGCCTCGATCACGGGCGGGTCGGTCGGGGTGCTGCACGGCAACCGGACGTACCTGCTGCAGGACGAGGACGGGCAGACGATGGAGTCGCACTCCATCTCCGCGGGGCTCGACTACCCGGGCGTCGGCCCGGAGCACGCGTGGCTGCACGACACCGGCCGCGCCACGTACGAGCCCGTGACCGACGCCGAGGCGATGGCCGCGTTCCAGCTGCTGTGCCGTACGGAGGGAATCATCCCCGCGATCGAGAGCGCGCACGCCCTCGCCGGGGCCGCCAAGATCGCGCCGCGGCTGGCCGCCGAGCTGGGCCGCACGCCGACGATCGTGGTGAATCTCTCCGGGCGCGGCGACAAGGACGTGCACACCGCGGGCGCGTACTTCGGGATCCTGGACGACAACGAGGTGCTGGTGCCGGGGGAGAACTCGTGAGCATCGCGGAGACCTTCGCCAAGGCCAAGGCCGAGGACCGGTCGGTGCTGGTCGGCTGCATGCCGGCGGGCTTCCCGACGGTGGACGACTCGATCGCGTCGATGGTGGCGATGGCCGAGTCCGGCTGCGACGTCATCGAGGTCGAGCTGCCCTACTCCGACCCGGTCATGGACGGCCCGGTGATCCAGAAGGCCAGCGACATCGCGCTGGCCAACGGCGTGCGCTCGCGCGACACCCTCAAGATCATCGAAGCGGTCGCGGGTACGGGCGCCACGGTCGTGCTGATGACCTACTGGAACCCGATCGAGAAGTACGGCGTGGACGCGTGGGCCCGGGACCTCGCCGCGGCGGGCGCCACGGGCATGATCACGCCCGACCTGATCCCCGACGAGGGCGCGGAGTGGATCGCCGCCGCGGACAGGTACGGCATCGACCGCACGTTCCTCGTCTCGCCCTCCTCGACCGACGAGCGGCTCGCGATGACCGTGGCGAACTGCCGCGGCTTCGTGTACGCCACCGCGCTCATGGGCGTGACGGGTGCGCGTACCAGTGTGTCGTCGCAGGCCCCCGAGCTGGTCGAGCGGATCCGCAAGGTCGATCCGCACCTGCCGGTGGGTGTGGGTCTCGGGGTCGGGACCGGGGCGCAGGCCGCCGAGGTGGCCGCGTTCGCCGACGGCGTGATCGTCGGCAGCGCGCTGATCCGGTGCGTCCTGGAGGCGCCGGACCTGGCGACCGGGCACGACCGGCTGCGCGCGCTGAGTGCCGAGTTGGCAGAAGGTGTACGCGGCGGCGCGCCCAGGTGACATGACCGGCGCCGGTCGGCGGTAGGGTGCGCGCGTGAAGTACTACGCCCAGATCCCCAGCCCGACCGTCTCGGTGTGGCACGTGCTCGGACTGCCGGTCCGGGCGTACGCCATCTGCATCGTCCTCGGCATCGTGGCCGCCGTCCTGATCATGGAATACCGGCTGCGGCGCCGCGGCGTGGCACCGTGGGTGTCGCTGGACATGGCGGTGTGGGCGGTGCCGTTCGGCATCGTCGGCGCCCGGGTCTATCACGTGATCACGTCGCCGGAGGCCTATTTCGGCGACGGCGGCGACCCGATGCGCGTCTTCCAGATCTGGGAGGGCGGCCTCGGCATCTGGGGCGCGGTCGCCGGCGGCGCGCTCGGCGCCTGGTTCGCCGCCCGCCAGATCGGCCTGCCGCTGTCGGTCTTCGCCGACGCGCTCGCCCCGGGCCTGCCGGTCGCGCAGGCCATCGGCCGGCTCGGCAACTGGTTCAACAACGAGCTCTACGGCAGCGTCACCACCCTGCCGTGGGGCCTGCAGGTGCACGACATGGACCGGTCCAACCCGGGCCACGCCACCGTGATCGACGGCCAGGCCGTGACGCTGCCCGACCTCTACCACCCCACCTTCCTGTACGAGCTCGTCTGGGACCTGGGCGTGGCGGTGTTCGTGTGGCTCCTCGACCGCAAGTACAAGTTCGGGCGCGGCCGCGCGTTCGCCCTCTACGTGATGGCCTACACCGTCGGGCGCTGCTGGATCGAGATGCTGCGCATCGACGAGGCGAACCACATCTTCGGCATCCGCCTCAACGTGTTCACCGCGATCGTGGTGTTCCTGGGCGCGCTGATTTACTTCCTGCTCGTCAAGGGCCCCCGCGAGTACGTCGTGCCGGA
>NZ_JAUQWH010000147.1 GCF_030757795.1 Actinoplanes oryzae | reverse complement strand
GATCAGCTGGAACGCCGGCTACGGCTACGGCACCCAGCTCCTGCGGCACCAGGACCGGCTGCTGTCGGGGCACACCGGCTCGATGCCCGGCTTCGTGGCCACGGTCTGGACCAGCCCGGAGGAGGACCTGGCCGTCGTCGTGCTCGCCAACACCACCGCCGGCCTGCCCGTCGGCGGCCTCGCGGCGGACCTGCTCACCATCGTCGCCGACCGCGAGCCGCGCATCCCGGATCCGTGGCAGCCGCTGCCGGACCTCGACCCGGCCGTGCTCGCCCTGGCCGGCCCCTGGTACTGGGGTCCCGCCCCGGTCCTGCTGCGCATCCTCCCCGGCGGCCACCTGGAGATCGGGGCGCTCCGGGGCGGCGGCGGCCGCGGCGCCCGGCTGCGCCCGACCGGGCCGGACACGTGGCTCGGGCTCAGCGGCTACTACCACGGCGAGACGCTGCGGGTCGTGCGCGACGACGCCGGCCAGGTGACGCACCTCGACCTGGGCAGCTTCGTCCTGACCCGGCAACCGTACGAGCCGGCGGCCGTCATCCCCGGCCACGTCGACCCGGCCGGCTGGCGAGGCCATCCGTGAGGCGCGCGATCCTCCCCCTGGCCAGTTGGCGAGGGCAGCCGTGAGGCGCGCCTTTGTCACGCCGGCCACCATCGCTGCCGGCTCGCTGGCGACGGGACCGCAGCCTGAGCTCCCGGCGCCCGGCGGCCTGCTGCTGCGCCCGTGGCAGGACACCGACGCCGGGGTGTTCCTGGCGGCGTACCGGGACCCCGCGATCCAGCGGTGGCACACCCGCCAGCCGGCGACCGAGGACGAGGTCCGCGAGTGGTTCGCCGGCTACCGCCGCAGCTGGCGCGAGGAGACGGGCGTGAGCTGGGCGGTCACCCGCGGCGGCGAGGTACTCGGCCGGATGGCCCTCAACAGCGTCGACCTGGACGACGGGGTGGGCGGGATCGCGTACTGGGTGCTGCCGGCCGCCCGGGGCGCGGGAGTGGCGCCGCGCGCCCTGGCCGGGCTCGCCGCCTGGGCCTTCGCAGCCGGCTTCCACCGCCTCCATCTGGACCACTCGACCCGCAACGACGCCTCCTGCCGCGTCGCCACCAAGGCCGGCTTCGCCCTCGAAGGCACCCAGCGCAGCGCCGCCGTCCACGCCGACGGCCGCCACGACATGCACCTCCACGCCCGCCTCCGCACCGACCCCGCTTGATCAACTGGCCTCACTCCCCGGTCCGTCTATAGCATCGATGCTATGGCCTGGGCGAGGTCGACCTCGAGCCGGAGATGGGGGAGGGCCATGAGCGAGCGTGGTGACTGGGCCGCGATGCGAGAGCGGCGGATGGCGGAGCCGGGGGCTGCGGAGGCGTACGAGGCGGCTCGGCTGGCGTTCGAGCTCGGCGCCGCGGTCCGGGAGCTCCGCGAGAGCAAGGGCTGGAGTCAGACCCAGCTGGCGAAGGCGGCACGAATGACGCAGTCCGCGGTTGCCCGCTTCGAGGCCGGCGGCACCGTGCCCACGCTTCCGGTGCTGGAGCGCCTGGCCGCGGCGCTCGAGGTCGATCTCCATGTCAGTTTCACCCCGCGCGGCACGGCAGCCTGAAGAGCGTTCCCCGAACGTCGCTCGGGATCGATAATCATCGGTATGACTGCCGATGCCGGGTCCACGGGTGTGCGGCTGCCGCCGGGGCCGCGGGTGCCGCGGGTGGTGCTGGCCTTGCCGTTGCTGACGATGCGGCCGCAGGTGCTGGCTCGGCTGCGCCGGCGGTACGGGCCGGTGTTCCGGCTCGACATGCCGCTGACCGGGCCGTGTGTGCATCTCGGCGACCCGGCGCTGATCCGGCAGCTGTTCACCACGAGGCCCGAGCTACTCACCACCGTCGAGCCGAACCTGAGCCGGGTGCTGGGCCGCGGGTCCTTCTTCGAGCTCGACGGTGACGAGCACAAGCGCCAGCGCAAGCTGCTCGTGCCGCCGTTCCACGGGCGCCGGATGCGGGACTACGAGGGGATCATCGCGGAGGAGACGCGGCGGGAGGTGGCGGGCTGGCCCGTGGACGAGCCGTTCCCGACGCTGCCGTCCATGATGCGCATCACGCTCAATGCGATTCTGCGCGCGGTCTTCGGCGCGGGCGGGGCGGAGTTCGAGAGGCTGCGCCGCCTGCTGCCGCCCATGGTCACGTACGGTTCCCGGCTCATGCTGCTGCCCTGCGACGGCCGTCGGCTGGGGCGGTGGGATCCGTGGCGGCGCTTCCGGGCGTACCGGGAAGAATTCGACTCGATCGTCGCCGCCCTGATCGCGCGGGGGCGCGCCGATCCGGACCTCGCCGACCGGCGCGACGTGCTGTCGCTGATGCTGCTCGCCCGCTATGACGACGGCAGCGCCATGTCCGACGGGGACATCGCCGACCAGCTGCTGACCCTGCTCGCCGCCGGGCACGAGACGACGGCGACCCAGCTGGCGTGGGCCTTCGAGCGGGTGCGCCGGCATCCGGCGGTGCTCGACCGGCTGTCCGACCCCGCCTTCCGCGCGGCCACCCTGATCGAGGTGCAGCGCACCCGCCCGGTCATCGACCTGACCAGCCGCCGCGTCAAGGCCGAGACCCTGACGATCGGCGACTGGACGATTCCGCGCGGCTGGACGGTCGTCGCCGCGATCAGCCTCGTGCACAGCGACGACCGGGTCTTCCCCGGCGCCGCCCGGTTCGACCCGGACCGCTTCCTCGGCGCGGCCCCGGACACGTACTCGTGGATCCCCTTCGGTGGCGGCACCCGGCGCTGCCTCGGCGCGGCCTTCGCCACGATGGAGATGGATGTCGTCCTGCGCACGGTCCTGCGGGACTTCACGCTGGTGCCGACGACGGCGCCGGGGGAGCGGGCGTTCAACCGCGGCGTCGCCTACGCGCCGGCGAAGGGCGGGATCGCCGTCGTCCGGCGCCGGTGACCGGAGCCCGGCGACCTCGCGCGGCGGGGATTGGAGGCCGGCGACCTCGCGCGGCGGGGAGCGGAGGTCGGCGACCTCGCGGCGGTGGCTGGAGGTGGGTGGCCGCGCGCGGCGGTGAGCGGTAGGACCGGCGGGACTACGGGAGGTCGACGACCTCGCGGCCGAGGGGCCAGAAGGCGACCGGGACCAGCTTGAAGTTGGCGATGCCGAAGGGGATGCCGATGATGGTGACGCACTGGGCGATGCCCGCCGCGATGTGGGTCAGGGCCAGCCACCAGCCGGCGACGACGACCCAGATGATGTTGGCGAGGCCGGAGGCGACCCCGGCGCCCGGCCGGGCCACGACCGTGCGCCCGAAGGGCCACAGCGAGTAGACGGCCAGCCGCATCGCCGCGACGCCGAAGGGGATGGTGACGATGAGGGCGAAGCAGATCAGGGCGGCGATGCCGTAGCCGATGGCGAGCAGGAAGCCGCTGCCGAAGACGAACCACAGGACGTTCAAGATCAGTCGCACCACCTCATTGTGCAGGCGGCTGTCCAGCGCGGCGGCGGGCGAACGTCTCCGCGAGCACGATCAGGCCCGGCGCGGCGCCGATCAGCCAGAGCGCCGGAAAGGGCCAGCTGACCAGGTACGACACGGCACCGCGCGTGTCCACGGGACGGGCACTCCAGTCGAAGGGGCAGCGCAGGTCGTCCGTGCCCGAGGGGGTGACTGTGGCCACCCACACGTCCGCGGTGCCGTCGTTGCTGTAGTCGACCGGCACGGTGAGCGTGTCGACCGGCCGGCCGCCGATGGTGCAGCCCGCCGCGCCGCCCGGCTCCGCGTCGTGGCGGTGCACCGCCCAGCGCCCCGCGGCCGGCGGACCGGACGGCGGGGCGGGGACGGACGTCGGCGCGTCGGTGCTGTGCAGTGCGGCGGTCTCGATCACGCCGGTGACGAGAATCATGCCCAGCAACGCCAGTACGCCACCCGCGGCGTAACGCCACCGCCGCGGCGGCCGCGCCGGGCGCCGCCACAGCCGGCGGAGCCCGAAACCGGCGGCGGCGCCCAGGACGGCTGACGGCAGGGTGGCGTACACCCGGAAGTCGGCCTGTTGGTCGAGGGGCGCGACCCACCGCGACAGCGCGACGATGATCAGCAGGGCCAGCGCCCCGGTCACCGTGCCCGCGGCGAGCGCCCCCACGAAGGAGGGGGCGCGCACCAGGGCCGCGAGCACGGGCAGCGTCACGGCCGCCCAGAGGAACAGCTCGGGGCTGTGCGGGAACGTCTCGATCGGATGCGTGGCCTCGTTGACCAGCAGCGGCATCGGCACGGCCGCCACGAACCACACGGCCCATGCCGTCGGCGGAGGCAGCGCGCGCAGCAGAGTCATGGCGACATGATGCCCCGCTCGATCAAGCGGCCGCGGAGGATCTCGTACTGCTCCCGGCAGCGGCGCGGCGGCCCGGCCGGGCGGGGCTGCACCGTTCCGCCGACCACGCGCTCCTCCGCCCGGAACTGATCAGCGGTGAAGTCGACCTCTTCGCCGCCGGGCAACCTGTTCCAATAGTGATGGCCGACCTTGGCACCCTCCACATGCACCTCGGCCAGGACCAGTTCGCCCCCCAGCAGCTCCTGGACGACCAGGGCGGTCACCCCGCACTGCCCCCGGGCCGGGTTCGCGGGCGTCCAGTCGTCAAGGTCATGCGGATCACAGGTGTCCCGTCCCCACGCCGCCCGCAGGACCGGGCGCAACTCCTCGGCTGTTGTCATGCCCCGAGCCTGCTGCCTCGACCTGATCGAGAGTCAACCAAGATGATGTCGATCGATCTGATACGGGGAGGATCCGCGTGCCGTCACGCCTTGGTTTCACCGCTCTGCTGACCACATCCCTGCTGCTGACGCCCGCCACCGCGGCCCAGGCGGCCCCGGCGAAAGGCGCGTCCGCCGCCGCGGCGCAGGCGGCTCCGGCCGAGGGCCTGTCGCTCGACGTCAACGACGTCACCGCCGCCATCGGCCCCGCCGGGGCGCGCAGCTTCGTCACCCTGGTCAACACCGGCGACGAGCCGATCACGCTGCCGTCGGTGCAGCTGACCGCCGACGCCGGCGACCTGCGTGGCAAGGCGGTCCTGGACGGCGGGTCCGACGACTGCACCGGGGACGGCTCGACGCTCGAATGCACCTACCCCGGCACCACGGTGGACGCGCACTCCTACACGCCGCTGGCCCTCCTGACCGTACGCTCCACCGCCGCCGCGCAGCCGGGCGACAGCGGCACGATCCGCTACACCGTCGGCGACGCCACGGCCACCGCGCGGGTGCTGCTCGCGGAGGAGGTGGGCCTGGCCGCCGAGCCCGAGCTGACCACCTCCGGGGCGCCCGGCGGGACCGCCACGTTCGCGCCCGGTGTGACGAACAACGGCCCGAACCCCGCCCGCGGCGTGGTGCTCGCTGCCGGCAGCGGCTCGGTGAGCCTCACCTACGAGCGCAAGTTCAGCAACTGCCTGTACGCGGACCACGAGTTCTTCTGCGACTTCACCGAGGTGCTGGAGCCCGGCAAGCAGTACGTCCCCGCCGAGGGCATCCCGCTCGAGATCCGCCCCGACGCCCCGGCGCCGACCCGGTATCGCAGCGTCACCCAGTGGCTGACCACGACCGACGCGGTCCGGCTGCGCGAGGAGTTCCTGCAGCGTAACCCCGAGACCAGCACCGGTACGGGCGCCCCGCTGCACCTGGTCGAGAAGCCCGCCGCCCGGGCGCAGACCGACCCCGAGGAGCTCGACAACTACACGAGCGTCTACGTCGACATCACCGGCGAGAACAACCCCGACGAGGCGGCAACCGGCGTCACGGTCACGGGCAGGGCCGGCGAGACCGTGGACCTGCCGGTCGGCTTCACGAACCACGGCCCGGCCCGCCTCGACTACGCGCGCGACTTCCCGTCGACCATCGAGGTTCGCCTCCCGTCCGGCGTCACCGTCGTCTCGTACGACAGCCAGAGCTGCTGGCCCACCCAGCTGTTCACCACGTTCCTCTGCTACCAGGCCGACGACGTCGAGGTCGGCCGGACGGTGACCTTCCCCTTCACGGTCCGCCTGACGACCCCGGGCACCACCACCGGCTCGGTGACCGTCGTGACGAGCTTCGCGGACGGATCGCCCTCCCCGGACCAGGACCGCACCAACAACACCGCCCCCATCGTGGCGACTGTCACCGCCGCCTGACGACCCGGGCCGTGGGCCACTGCCCGGAGACGGGCGGTGGCCTACGAACGGCTCAGATACCGCACCGGCTTGCCGAGCGACTCCGCGTAGGCGATCTCCCGCCGGGTCGACTCGCCCACGTAGCCGCCGGGATCCACGACGTACACCTCGTCGGCCATGCGGATCTTCTGGAAGTGCACGCGGGCGAGCAGCTCCCTCAGCTCCGAGCTCGGCTCGGGAAGCCCGAACAGCCCGAGGCTGAGCACGACGCACCCTTGGAGCGTGAGCCGCTCATTGACCGCCATGAACTCGTCCTGGAACCGGACCGAGCCGCAGAGCGTGACGACCTTCCCCTCGGCCGCATGCGGCACCTGCTGATCCTCCATGGGCTCGATGATCGGCGCCCGCGCCGGACAAGTCCACCGCCTTCAGGTCCCGACGTACCGAGAGCGTGCCGGAAGGCGCCGCCGGGGTGCGGTCGGCTGAGTGACCCGCTCATTCGCGCAGCGGGCAGCGGGCCCGGTCGGTGAAGACGGGGATCGAGCGCGCCTCGGCCAGGTAGGGCGTGCCGGCGGTGTCGCCCGTGCCGGCGCGGTCGGGGCCCAGCATGCGGACGGCGACGCGGTAGTGGGTGCGGCGCCACTGGGTCAGGGCCTCGGCGAAGTCGGCCTTGGCGGCGTGGGCGTGCGGGAGGGCGGTGTCGATCGTCGGGCCGCCGGCCTGGACGCGGGCCCGGACCTCCGGGACGGACAGGTACGCGGCGGAGGCCAGGCGGGCCGGGGCGGGCCGGCGGGCCAGGCTTTCCATCAGCTTGTAGTGGCGGGACTGGATGGCGCTCGCCCCCTCGGTGTGGCGGCGGAAGCGCTGGAACGCCTCGACGCTCATCGTGGCGAGCGCCGACCACAGGGGGGTGCGGGACCGCAGCCGGGCGGCGGCGAGGTGCAGGGCGGCCGGGGTCATGGCGGAGAGGTCGGTGACGATCTGGGCGAAGGTGAGCTCGAAGGCCTGCAGCACCCGGATGAACATGCGCTCGTCGTGCTCGGTGTCGACCGGCAGCATCGTGCACCGCAGCAGCAGGCGCTCGGCGGCGGTCGGTGTGACGGCCAGCGGGGGCCGGGCGCGCCGGAGATGACGGACGCGTTTGTGCACGTCGAGTCCGGACGCCTCCTCGAAGGCGATCGCGTCGTCGAGGAGCAGGGCCACCAGCCGTTCGCGGTCGCCGGGGGCGCGGTCGAGCAGGGGCAGGGCCAGGTAGCTGCGGTAGTCGTACCGCTGATCGAACTTGTCCAGCAGGACGCCGACGAGCACGGGGTCGTAGGAGCAGCCGGCCAGGGCGGCGAGGAGGTCCGGGGACACGCGGTGCTTGCCGTGCCGGAGATATTCGTCGAGCACCGGTGCGTACGGGAAGGGGCCGCCGGAGGCGGTGAAGGCCCGGACCGCCGCGGCCGCGGTCATCGGCCGGACTCGGTGATCTGCGTGCGCACTGCCCAGAGGCGCGGGAAGAGCTTGTGCGCGATCAGGCGGGCGAGCGTGTCGACCGGGGTGCCCTGCGTGCCGAGCACCGCGTGCCCGATGATGCGGGTGGCGATCTTGTAGTGCTCGGTGCGCCAGAGGGCGATGCGCTCGTCGAGCTCGACCATGGCCTCGGCGAGGCGGTAGAGCCCGGTGGTCGGGTCGCCGCGGTAGAGCTCGGTGAGGTCCGTTCCGGCGGCAGCCAGCCGTACGTCGAAGGTGCGGCCCAGGGCGCGCGCGGCCTGCCGCAGCCCCTGCCAGCCCGGGGACTCCGCGCCGGAGCCGGTGCCCAGCGCGGGGCGCAGCCGGGCGAAGCCGGCCGGGGTGAGGTGGCGCAGGATCTCCAGCTGGCCGATGATCAGGCGCAGGACGGTCGCGGCGCGGCGCACGAGCAGCTCGGCGTGTCCGGTGCGGCCGGCGCCGGCCTCCTCGATCGCGTGGTGCAGCTGCGTGGTGGCCAGCTTCAGCCACAGCTCGGTGCTCTGGTGGGTGATCTGGAAGAGCAATTCGTCGGGGTGCACCCACTCCTCGGGGGTGCGTTGCAGCGCCAGGAGTTCGTCGGTGCGCATGTAGAGCGCGTAATCGGTGGGCACGGAACCTGACGTTATCGATGTTCCTCGATCAAAGTTGTCACTCCACGGGGTGAAGCACGTTGCTCAGCGGGGACGGGGTGGCGTGACCCGGCGGGCACCCGGGCCTCCGGCGGCCCGCCACCGGGCGGGCGTCAGGCCGTGGTCGGCCCGGAAGCGCTTGATGAAGTAGCTGACGTCCGGATATCCGGCGCGCCGGCTGATCGCCGCCACGGTCAGGTCGGTGCCGGCCAGCAGGTGACGGGCGTGCTGCATGCGCCGCTCGGTCAGCCACTGCTGGACGGTACGGCCGGTCGAGCGCCGTACCACTGTGGTCAGATGCCCCGGCGTGAGTGCCACCTCGGCGGCGATGTCCGCCAGCGAGATCGGCTCGTGGAAGCGGCGCTCGATGAGCTCGAACACCGCGGCGAGCACCGGCTCGCCGGCCGCGCGGAGGTCACCGGCGACGTCGCCGGTCAGCCGCGTGGCCGCCACCAGCACCAGGGTCAGCAGGGCGAGCGCCGCCTCCTGGTAGCCGTCGCGCCGGGTGCGCAGCTCGGCGTCGAGGTCCCGGAAGCGCGCCACCCAGCCGGCCCGCTCCCCGGCCGGCACCCGCAGCCGCTGCACGTGGCCGGCCCCGCGGGTGAAGGGCAGCAGCAGGGGGTGGCCCTGCCACGACGGCCCCGGCGCGTCGGCCGGGAAGAACATCGCCCACCCGTCGTCGGCGACCTCGTGCCCCGGGCCGCCGAACGACACGACCTGCCCGGGCGCCAGGACGAACAGGTCGCCGTCGCGGACCTCCCACGTCCGGCCGTCGATCGCGACGCTGCCGTGCGCGCGGTGGGCGTAGAACAGAACCAGGAAGTCGTGGGTGTGCGCCTGGTCGGCGGGCAGCGCGAGCCCGGCCGGCGGCCGGTCGGGCAGGTGCACGACGGCCACGGGCGGGACGCCGGGCGCCCGGGTGAAGCCCACCACCGGCGCGCCCCGCACCTGCGCGCCGGTCGCCCGGGTCACGCGCGCGTGCGGCGGCCGGAGGACCGAATTCTGTCGCATCCCACCCGAAGAACCGCCGTTGTCCGCGCACCGGGCTGCCATGACGCTGAGCCTATGACCGAAACCACGTACATACCGGCCATGGGCCGCCACTGGATGCTGTTCCTCTACGACCCGGTCACCCGGCTCGCGGGCCTGCCCCGGGTGCACGACCAGTTGCTCGATCGCGCCGCGGTCCGGCCGGGCCACCAGGTCCTCGAGATCGGCTGCGGGCCCGGCGATCTGCTGCTGCGGCTCGCCCGGCGCACCCCGGACGCGCCGGCCACGGGCATCGACCCCGACCCCGCGGCCCTGCGGCGGGCCCGGCGCAAGGCGGGCAGGGCCGGGCTTACCGTCCGTTTCGAGCACGCCTACGCCGCCGGCCTGCCCCTCCCGGACGGCAGCGTCGACCGGGTCCTGTCGTCCTACATGTTCCACCACCTGGATGCCGCCGGTAAGGTCGCGGCCCTGCGGGAGGTGGCCCGTGTCCTGCGTCCCGGAGGCGAGCTGCACCTCGTCGACGCCGACGGCACCGGCCGCACGTCCCCGCTCCTCGCCGGCAACGTCCCCGCCCGCGTGCTCGCGGCGATGCGCGACGCGGGCCTGAGCGACCCCGCCGAGACGGGTCGCGGCCGCCGGGCCGGACCCCTCGGCTCGTACGTCTTCTATCAGGCGTGCCGTGCGGGTGCGTGACCCGGCACGTCGCGGCCCGGGCGGTGGCCGCGCTTGGCCCGCTGGACCAGCTCGTAGACGTGGGCGCGCAGCTCGGTGAAGCGGGCCGAGCCGCGGGTCGTCAGCTGGTCGCGGTCGTCGGGGAGGTCGATCGGGACGTCCTCGAGGATCACGGTCGGGCGGTGCGACAGGACGAGCACGCGCTGGGCGAGGTAGACCGATTCGTCGATGTCGTGGGTGACGAAGAGGACGGTGACGCCGAGGTCGCGCCACAGGGTGCGGACCAGGTCCTCCAGGTCGGCGCGGGTCTGGGCGTCGACGGCGGCGAAGGGCTCGTCCATCAGCAGGACCGACGGCTCGTAGGCCACGGCCCGGGCGATGGCGACGCGCTGCTGCATGCCGCCGGAGAGCTGCCAGGGGTGGGCGTCGGCGGAGTCGGCCAGGCCCACGGACGCCAGGGCCGACTCGCACCGGGCCCGGCGCTCGGCCTTGGACAGGCCCTTCTCCTTCAGGGGGAGCTCGATGTTGCCGCGTACGGTCAGCCAGGGGAACAGGCTCCGGCCGTAGTCCTGGAACACCACGGCCATCCCGGCCGGCGGCTCGGTGACGGTGGCTCCTTCGAGGCTGACCGTGCCGGCCGTGGCCGGGAGCAGGCCGGCGATGCAGCGCAGCAGTGTGGTCTTGCCGGCGCCCGACGGGCCGACGATGCAGACGAGCTCGCCGCGGCGCACCTGGAAGGTGAGGTCGCGGACGGCCTCGACGGTGCGTCCCTGCCCGGTGTACGTCTTGGCGAGCCCGGCGACGTCCAGCGTGATCATGTCAGCCCTCCCGTTCGGCCTGGCGCAGCCCGCGGTACCACGCCAGGGTGCGGTGCTCGACGATCTGGAACGCCCCGGACAGGGCGACGCCGATCAGGCCGAGCAGGATGATGCCGGTCCACATCTGCGGGACCGCGAAGCCGCGCTGGAACTGCACGACGGCCGCGCCCAGCCCGCGGTTGGCACCGAAGAGCTCGCTGATGACCATCAGGATGACGCCGATGGACAGCGCCTGCCGGGCGCCGGTGGCGATGCGGGGGCCGGCGCTCGGCAGGATCACCTTGAGCGGGGCGATGTGGTAGCTGCGGGCGGTCTCGCGGGCGACCTCGTCCACGGACCGGACGCCCTCGATCGTGTTCAGCAGGATCGGCCACAGGCAGCCGAGCGTGATGGTGACGATCTTGGCCGTCCAGCCCGTGTAACCGGCGAAGAGCGCGATGATCGGAATCAGCACCGGCGGCGGGATCGCGCGGAAGAACTCCAGCACGGGTTCCGTCAGGTCGGCGACTGCCCGGAATGTTCCGATCACTGTGCCGAGGCCCACCCCCGCGGCAAGCGCCAGGAAGAAGCCGATCACCAGCCGGGAAAGGCTGGGCACCACGTCGTGCAGCCAGAAGTCGGCGGTCCAGGTGGAGGGGATGGCACCGGCGATCGTGGACAGCGGCGGCCAGAAGAAGCTGGAGCTTCCCGCCGAGGCGATCCACCAGAGCGCCACGAGGATCACGGGCAGGGCTATGCGTTTCACAGGTCCCTCCGTACGGACGTGTGCCAGCGCAGCGCCCGCCGCTCGACGGCCCGCGCGGACGCGTTGACCGCGACGCCGATCAGGCCGACGACGATCACCAGCGCGTACGTGTCGGCGACCGCGCCCGAGCTCTGCGCGACCCCGATCGATCGGCCCAGCCCGGGCACCCCGATCACGAGCTCGGCCGTGATCTGCAGGATCAGGGCGACCGCCGCGGCGAGGCGCACGCCGGTGACGACGTACGGCATCGCGGTCGGCCACACCACCTGGCGCACGACCGCCCACCGCGAGAAGCGGAACGAGCGGGCCGTGTCGCGCACCACGGGGTCGACGTCGGCCACGCCGTAGAGCACCTGCACGAGCACCTGCCAGAAGGCCGCGTAGACGACCAGGACCAGCGCGGACTGCGGGCGGCTGCCGTAGAGCAGGACCACGAGCGGGATGAGCGCGACCGACGGGATCGGGCGCAGGAACTCGATCGTCGTGGCGGTGACCGCGCGCAGGAACGGCACACCGCCGATCACGACGCCGGCGGCGACGCCCGCGAGCACGGCGACGGCCAGCCCGATCGCCCAGCCGCGGAGGGTCTGGGCGAGGGCGGTCCAGAAGCCGGCCGTGCCGGCCTCGTCGCCGAGCGCGGACATCATGCTGCTGAAGGGCGGCAGGAACCGGTCGTCCACCAGCCCGATGCGCGGCACGAGCTCCACGACGGCCACGAGGATCAGCAGGCCGGCGCCTCCGAGAAGCAGCCGTCTCACGGCAGCAGGGCGTTCAGGTCCGGCTGCTTGGTCAGTACGCCGTCCTGCGTCGCGAGGTCGGCGAGCACCTGCACGGAGGCCTTGTCCACCGTGGCGGGCCACTTCGGCAGGACCATCTTCTGCTGCACGGCCGGATCGATCTTCGTGTACGACGTGAGCACCGCCCGCGCCTCGTCGGGGTGCGCGGACGCGTACTCCAGCGACTTGGTCATCGCCGCCGTGAAGCCCTTGACCGCATCGGCGTTCTGCTGGGCGAACTGCTTCGACGTGAAGTACATGCCGACGGTCAGCCCCGGCGCCGTCCCCGCGTAGTTCGAGACGACCTGCGTGTCGCCCTGCCCGGTGGCGATGGTGAGGAACGGCTCGACGACCTGGCCGGCGTCGACGTCACCCTTGGCGACCGCGCTGACGATGTCGGGGAAGGGCAGCTCGACGTACGTGATCGTGGTCGGGTCGCCGCCCGCCTTGCGCACGACGTTGCTGACCGTGGTCGTGTTGATGTTCCGCAGCGTGTTGACGGCGACGCGCTTGCCGGCCAGGTCCTTGGCGGACGTGATCGGGCTGCCCTTCTTCACGATGACGGCGCCGAAGTCCTTGCCCTCCTCGCCGGTGGACGCCACGCCGTTCGCGACGACCTTGAGCGGGAGGCCCTGCGCGCCGGCGAGCAGCAGCGAGACGGTGTTGCTGAAGCCGAACTGGTACTGCCCGGCGACCACGCCGGGGACGATCGCGGCGCCGCCCTGGGCGGTCTCGAGGCTGACCTCGAGCTTCTGCTCGGTGAAGAAGCCCTTCTGGACGCCGAGATAGATGGGGGCGACGTCGACGATCGGAATGACGCCGATCTTCACCTTGACGTTGCCGGAAGCGGTGGTCTCGGTGCCGCCCGAGCCGCACGCGGCGGCGGAGATGACGAGGGTGAGGGCGGCGAGGACGGCGGGGAGGCGACGTGACATGGGTCCTCCTGGGGTCGATGCGGAGGACGTTACACAGATTGTCAACAATATTGAAGCCAATCTTGATTACGATCTTCACGCCCGGTACACATTGTCGACATGGCATCGCATTACGTCGTGCGTCACGTGGACCGGGCCGACCCCGAGGTCATCGCCGCCCTGCGCGAGGCGGGGGTGGCCACCGTGCACGAGGCCGCCGGCCGCACCGGTCTGCTCGGTCCCCCCGTGCGGGCCCGGCAGGAGGGGGCGGCGGTCGCCGGGTCGGCGATCACCGTGTCGTGCCACCCCGGCGACAACCTGATGATCCACGCGGCCGTGGAGGTGTGCCGCCCCGGCGATGTGCTGGTGGTGACCACGACCTCGCCGTCGACCGACGGCATGTTCGGCGAGCTGCTGGCGACCTCGCTGCGCGCCCACGGGGTGGTCGCGCTGGTGATCGATGCGGGCGTACGCGACCTGGCCGAGCTGCGCGCGATGGGCTTCCCGGTCTGGTCGCGGGCCGTGCACGCCCAGGGCACCGTCAAGGCCAGCCCCGGCTCGGTCAACGTGCCCGTCGTGGCGGCCGGACAGCTGGTCGGCCCCGGGGACGTCGTGGTCGCCGACGACGACGGCGTCTGCGTCGTCCCGAGCGCCGCGGCCGCGCGGGTGGCCGAGACCGCGGCGAAGCGCCTGGCCAACGAGGAGGACAAGCGCAAGCAGCTCGCGGCCGGCACGCTCGGCGTCGACATGTACGGCCTGCGCCCGCTGCTCGAGGACCTGGGCGTCGAGTACGTGGACCGGCTGCCGTGACGGGGATCCGGTGCATGCAGATGCGCGGCGGCACCTCGAAGGGCGCGTACTTCCTGGCTCACGACCTGCCCCGGGACCGGGACGACGTCCTGCTGCGCATCATGGGAACCGACGAGCGGCAGGTCGACGGCATCGGCGGCGGCCACCCGCTGACCAGCAAGGTGGCCGTCGTGTCGCCGGGGGACCACGGCGTCGACTATCTCTTCCTGCAGGTCGTGCCGGGCGAAGCGCGGATCACCGACGCGCAGACCTGCGGCAACCTGCTCGCCGGGGTCGGCCCCTTCGCGATCGAGCGCGGCCTGGTCCCGGTCGCCGGCGACGTCACCGAGGTGCGCATCCGCATCGTCAACCCGCGCGAGTCGTGGGCGGTGGCGAAGGTGCCCACCCCCGGCGGCGCGGTGGACTACGCGGAGGGCATCGAGCTGACCTTCCCCGGCGGCGACAAGGACATCTTCCCCACGGGCAACCGGATCGACCGGTTCGCCGGCGTGGACGTGACCTGTGTGGACGCCGGGATGCCCGTGGTGCTGGTCCGCGCCCGGGACGTCGGCGCCAAGGGCACCGAGAGCCCCGCGACGTTGGAAGCGAACGACGAGCTGCGCGCGGTCGTCGAGAAGATCCGCCTGGAAGCGGGCGCGGCGATGGGGCTCGGCGACGTCCGGGAGTCGACCGTGCCGAAGATCTCCCTGCTGAGCGAGCCCCGGCAGGGCGGCCTGGTGAGCACCCGCACGTTCATCCCGCACCGGGTGCACGCGGCGATCGGGGTGCTCGGGGCGGTGTCGGTCGCGGCGGGGGTGCGTACCCCGGGAACGGTCTTCGCGGCCGGATCGGGGACCGGGATCGAACACCCGAGCGGGACGACGCACGTGTCCGTGGAGACCGACGGCAGCCGGCTGGTCAGCAGCTCGGTCGTCCGCACCGCCCGCAAACTGGCCGACGGGCTCGTGTGGCCCGCGCCGGCCCCGAAGGGAGCCGCCACATGATGACCCACGATCCCGAGCGCCGCCGCGACCTGGCGCACGTGGGACCGATCGAGCTGCGCACGCCCGTGCTCGACGAGTCCGCCGACTTCTTCGTCCGCATCCTCGGTCTGCGCGAGGTGCACCGCGACGCCGGCTCGGTCTACCTGCACACGTGGGACGACTACGCGGCGTGGACCGTGCGGCTCGTGCGGTCGCAGGCGGCGGGCATCGGGCGGACGTATCTGCGGGCCGCGAGTCCGCAGGCGCGCGACCGGCTCGCCGCCGCCGTCGCCAAGTCCGGCGTGGTCACCGACGTCCCGGCGCTCGGCGAGGTCGTGCTCTGCACCGATCCCGACGGCCACGAGCTGGGCATCTACTGGGACGTCGAGTGGTACCGGGCCGACGGCACCGACCGGCCCGCCCTCAAGAACCAGGCGGCGGCCTATCCCGGGCGCGGGGCGAACGTGCGCCGGCTCGACCACGTCAACTACCTGACCGCGGACGTGCCGGCCACCGCGGCCTTCCTCTCCGACGTGCTCGCGGCGCGCTGCACCGAGCGGATCGTCAAGGACGACGGCAGCCCGCAGGCCATCTGGTACTCCCTCGGCAACAAGACCTACGACCTCGTCTACACCGAGGACTGGACCGGCAGCCGCGGCCGCCTGCACCACGTCGCCTTCGCCACCGACACCCGCGAGGAGATCCTGCGCGCCGCCGACGTCTGCCTCGACGCCGGCGTGCACATCGAGACCGGCCCGCACAAGCACGCGATCCAGCAGACCTTCTTCCTGTACGTGTGGGAGCCCGGCGGCAACCGCATCGAGCTCTGCAACGCCGGGGCCCGCCTGATCCTCGCGCCGGACTGGCAGACGATCAGCTGGACCCGCGAGGAGCGCGCCAAGGGGCAGGCGTGGGGCCTCAAGACGATCGAGACGTTCCACACGCACGGGACGCCGGTGGTCCCGTGACGAGGATCGCCGTGCTGGGCCTGGGCGAGGCCGGCGCCCTGATCGCCGCCGATCTGGCCGCCGCCGGGGCTTCCGTCAGCGGCTTCGACCCGGTCCGCTCCCTCGACGGCATCGACAACCGCGGGTCCGACGCCGACGCCGTGCGCGACGCCGACCTGGTCCTCAGCGTCAACAGCTCGCACGACGCGCTCCCGGCCCTGGAGATGTCGCTGCCCGCCCTGCGCCCCGGGACGATCTGGGCCGACCTCAACACGGCCGCGCCCTCGGTCAAGGCGACCCTGGCCGACCGGGCCGGCCCGGACATCCCGGTCGCCGACGTGGCGCTGATGTCGCCGGTGCCGGGCCGCGGGCTGCGGACGCCGATGCTGGTCTCCGGGCCGGCCGCCCGGGCTTACTCGGACCTGATGACCGGTCTCGGGGCGCAGGTCTCGGTCCAGGACGGCCCGGCCGGGGAGGCGATCTCGCGGAAACTGCTGCGCAGCGTCTTCTACAAGGGACTCGCCGCCGCCGTGGTCGAGGCCCTCGCCGCCGCGGAGAAGGCCGGCTGTGAGCCGTGGCTGCGGGAGAACATCAGCGCCGAGCTGGCCGGCTTCGACGAGCGCACGATCGACCGGCTCGTCGACGGCACCCACCGGCACGCCCGCCGCCGCGCCGACGAGATGACCGCCGCCGCGGCGCAACTCGACGACCTGGGGGTGCCGCCCCGGATCGCCGCGGCCGCCCGGGACCTGCTCATCGACCTGCGCGACGGGGGCTCTCATGATCATTGACTGTCACGGGCACTACACGACCGCCCCGGCGGCGCACACCGGCTGGCGTTCGGCGCAGCTGGCGGCGTACGAGAACGGGCAGGCGCCGCCGCCCTACCCGCGGATCGCCGACGACGAGATCCGCGAGACGATCGAGGGCGGCCAGCTGCGCCTGATGGACGAGCGCGGCATCGACCTCACCATCTTCTCGCCCCGCGCGTCGGCCATGGGCCACCACGCGGGGGACGAGAGCGTCAGCCGGGCCTGGTCGGAGGCGTGCAACGACCTCATCGCCCGGGTGGTGGGCCTCTTCCCGGGCCGCTTCGCCGGCGTCGGGCAGCTGCCGCAGGCGGTCGGCGTCCCGATCGAGCGGTCGATCGGCGAGCTGCGCCGCTGCGTGACCGACCTGGGCTTCGTCGGCGTCAACCTCAACCCCGACCCGAGCGGCGGGCACTGGACGGCACCGCCGCTGACCGACAAGGCCTGGTTCCCCCTGTACGAGGTCCTGGCCGAGCTCGACGTCCCCGCCATGGTCCACGTGTCCGCCGTGACCAACGCCAGCTTCCACGCGACCGGCTCGCACTACCTCAACGCGGACACCACGGCGTTCATGCAGTTCCTGCAGTCCGATCTGTTCGCGACGTTCCCGGGGCTGCGGTTCGTCATCCCGCACGGTGGCGGCGCGGTCCCGTACCACTGGGGACGTTTCCGGGGGCTGGCCGACATGCTGCAGCGCCCGCCGCTGACCTCGCTGGCGGACAACGTCTTCTTCGACACGTGCGTCTACCACCAGCCGGGCATCAACCTGCTCTTCGACGTCATCGACGCGGGCAACATCCTCTTCGGCTCGGAGGCCATCGGCGCGGTGCGCGGCATCGACCCGCAGACCGGCCACCACTTCGACGACACCCGCCGGTACGTGGACGCCCTCGGCCTGCCCGCCGCCGACCTGGCCCGCGTCTACGAGCTCAACGCCCGCCGCGTCTACCCCCGCCTGCCCGCCGCCCCCGGGAGCCCACGGTGAAACGTCTCCTCGCCCTCCTCCTGCTGCTCGGCACCTGCGGTTTCGCCTCGCCGTCCGGGCTCGCCGACCTCGAGCCGCTGGACCCGGTCATCGCCTGCGCCGACGTGACCGGCCTCGCCCTGCCCGGCGTCACGCTCGCCTCGGCGACTGTCGCCGGCGCGAACTGCGAGGTGCGCGGCACGATCGCGCCCGCCAACACCATCGTCGTCCGGCTGCCGCTCGGCGGGTGGACCCAGCGCTACGTGCAGACCGGCTGCGGCGGGCTCTGCGGCAACGCCACCATCAACTACGGGCAGGCCGCCGGGTGCCCCGTGATCGAGGACGGCTCGGTGGCCGGCGCCACCACCGACATGGGCCACCAGGGGCAGAACGACGGCTCGTGGGCGGCCGGCAACCCGCAGGCGCAGATCGACTTCGCCTACCGCGGCGTGCACGAGACCGCGGTGACGGCGAAGAAGATCATCACGGCGTTCTACGGGCGGGCGCCGCGGTACTCGTACTTCACCGGCTGCTCCGACGGCGGGCGCGAGGCGCTGATGGAGGCCCAGCGCTTCCCGGACGACTTCGACGGCATCGCCGCCGGCGCGCCCGCGAACAACATGGCCGTGCAGAACACCTTCCACCACGCGTGGAACGTGCTCGCCAACCGCGACGCGTCCGGCAAGGCGATCCTGCTCGCGGACAAGCTGCCCCTGATCCACAACGCCGTCCTGGCCGCCTGCGGGCCCGTGCTCGACGACCCGCGCCGATGCCACTTCGACCCCTTCAGCCTGGTCTGCGCGGACCCGGCCACCTGTCTCACCGGCGCCGAGGCCACCGTGGTCCGCAAGCTGCACGACGGCGCCGTGGACGCCCGCGGCAACCGCCTCGAGGTGCCGGTCGGCCACGAGTGGGGCTCCGAACTGGAGTGGACGCTGTTCGTGCCCGCCACCCCGACACAGACCGTGGCCAGCGAGAACTTCGCGCTCTCGTACCTGCGCTACCTCGCGGACCCGAACCACGCGCGGCCGGCCTACCAGCTCAGCGACCTGAAGCTCACGGTGGAGTCGTTCTGGCGGACCGTGCTGCCGTCGAGCACGTACCTGGCGGCCATGGACCCGGATCTGAGCGCCTTCCGCCGCTCGGGCGGCAAGCTGCTGCTGTGGCACGGCTGGAACGACCAGCACATCGCGCCGCGCTCGACCCTGGCCTACTTCTCCGAGCTGCAGGACCCGGCCCGCTACGCCCGGCTCTACATGTTCCCCGGCGTGGCCCACTGCGGCGGCGGGCAGCCCTTCGACGTGCTCACGCCGGTGATGGCCTGGGTGGAGACCGGCCGTACGCCCGGGTCGATCAACGGTGTCCACGCGATGTCCCAGGCCGCCGCCCGTGGCGACTATCACTGGGTGGGAGAGGGCCTCTACTCGCACGGCTACCAGACGTGGCCGCGCGCGGTGGGCAACAGGCTTGTCATCGGGCCGGGATATCCTGGCGGCCATGCCCGCTGAGCAGGACGAAGCCACCGCCCCGCCCGGCCGCCGAGCCGCGGCGGACACCCGTGACGCCCTGCGCAGCGCGATTCTCGGCGGGGAGTACCTGCCCGGCGAGCGCCTGGTCGAGCTGCAGCTCACCGAGCGGTTCCGGGCCAGCCGGTTCACCGTGCGGGCCGCGCTGCAGGAGCTCGCCGGCGAGGGCCTGATCGAGATGCAGCGCAACCGCGGCGCGATGGTCCGCAAGGTGTCGCTCGCCGAGGCCGTCGAGATCACCGAGGTCCGCATGGTCCTGGAGGGCCTGGTCGCCGCGCGCGCCGCCGAGCGCGTCACCGACGACCAGGCCGCCGACCTCGCCGAGATCGGCCGGCAGATGCGCGCCGCGGTCGACGCCGGGGAGTTCCGCCGCTACAGCGACCTCAACCAGCGGCTGCACGCGCTGATCCGGCAGATCGCCGGGCACGGCACCGCCGACGGCATCATCGAGACGCTGCGCGGGCAGCTCGTGCGGCACCAGTTCATGCTGTCCATGCTGCCCGGGCGCCCGCAGACCTCGCTGCCCCAGCACGAGCGCATCATCGCCGCCATCCGCGACCGGGACGCCCCGGCGGCGGAGGCGGCGATGCGCGGCCACATCGCCAGCGTCATCGAGGCGCTGCGAACGCTTTCCCCTGCGCAACCTGCCTACTGAGCAGCGCGACCGCGTCGCCCACGGGCATCGGGGCGAGCTGACGTCCGTCGCGGTCCCGCAGCGCCACCAGGCCGGCCGCCGCCTCACGCTCGCCGATGATTCCCACGTACGGGATGCGGCGCGCGACCGCCGCCCGCACGCGCGCGCCCACCGAGCCGTCGCGGTCGAGCCCCGCCCGCAGGCCGCCCTCGACCGCCGCCCGGACCACCGCCTCGGCCGCGGCGCCCTGAGCCTCGGCGACCGGGACGACGCGGAGCTGCTCGGGGGCGTACCAGAGGGGGAAGGCCCCGCCATGCACCTCCAGGAGGGTGGCGAAGAGCCGTTCCATCGACCCGGCCAGGCTGCGGTGCACCATGACCGGCCGCTGCTTGCGCCCGTCGGCGCCGATGTAGCTCAGCCCGAACTGCTCCGGCTGGTGGAAGTCGACCTGCACGGTGGCGAGGGTGAACTCCCGTCCCTGCGCGTCGCTCATCAGCGCGTCGATCTTCGGCCCGTAGAACGCCGCCTCGCCGCGCTTCTCCTCGTGGTCCTCGTCCCGCAACGCCTCGCGCAGGAGGTCCTCGGCGCGCACCCAGTCCTCCTCCTGGCCGGCATATTTTCCGCCGGCGCCGCGCAGGGACAGCTGGAAGCGCGCCTTCGGCAGGCCGAGCGCCGCGTGCGCCCGGCGCATCAGCTCCAGGCTGCCGCTGATCTCCGCGCCGACCTGCTCCGGCGCGCAGAAGATGTGCGCGTCGTTGAGCTGGATCGCCCGCACCCGGGTCAGGCCGCCGAGCACGCCGGAGCGCTCGGCGCGGTACATGCCGCCGAACTCGGCGATGCGCAGGGGCAGCTCCCGGTACGAGCGCCCGCGCGCTTGGAACATCAGCGCGTGATGCGGGCACAGGCTGGGCCGCAGCACCAGTTCCTCGTCACCGTCCGGGATCGGGGCGAACATGTCGTCGGCGAAGTTCGCCCAGTGTCCCGACAATTCGTACAGGCGGCGCCGGCCGAGCACGGGGGAGTGGACGTGCTGATATCCGGCGCGGCGCTCCAGCTCGTGCAGATAGGCCTCGACCTCGTGGCGGGCGGCGGCGCCGGCCGGGAGCCAGAAGGGCAGACCCGCGCCGATCAGCGGGTCGGAGTCGAAGATGTCCAGCTCACGGCCGAGCTTGCGGTGGTCGATCATGATGTCCTCCAGGGCTGCGGGGCACGCACCCGGAGGTCCTGCCCCGGGCGTCGTGCCCGGGGTCGATGCGCTTGCTAACGCGATGGCGACGCCGGGGTGTCCGGCGTCGTCGTCATCTCGTGGCTGCACATGGCTCCATGGTGTTTCCCGCTCGTCCGGACCGCCACCGAATTTCGAGAACCCCGGGGAGGTGCCCGTCGTCTTGCCTGATGTGAGAGACGAGGAGGAGCTCGTGCGCCGGGTCGCCCGCGGGGACCGGCAGGCGTTCGACGAGTTCTACCGGCGCACGTCGCCGTGGCTGACCGTGCGGCTGCGGCGCCGCTGCGCCGACGAGGACGTGGTCGCCGACGTGCTGCAGGAGACCTATCTGGCGGTGTGGCGGGCGGCGGGCGGGTTCGCCGGATCCGCCGCCTCGGGCAGCGCCGTCGGCTGGGTCTGGACGATCGCCGCCAACCGCCTGGTCGACGCGTTCCGGCGGCGCGCCCGGCAGAACCAGCCGCCCCCGGTCGCCCTGGCCGACCCGGCCGCCCCCGCCGCCGAGGAGGAGGCGCTCGCCGGGCGCGTCGGGCAGGACCTGGAGCAGGCCCTGCTCCGGCTGCCGGCCGACCTGCGGCTGGTGCTGCGGGCGATGGTCCTCGACGGCCTGAGCGTCCGCGAGACGTCCGTCCTGCTCGGCGTGCCGGAAGGCACCGTGAAGACCCGCGCGCGGCGGGCCCGGATCGCGCTGCGGGAGGCGCTGTCATGACCCACCCCCACCAGACCGCCCTGACCCGGTACGCCGAGGGCGCCCCCGGACTCGACGACGCCGCCGTGTGGACCATCGAGGCCCACCTCGAGACCTGCCCCGACTGCCGGGCCCGCCTGGTACCCGCCCTGCCCGCCGACACCCTGACCCTGCTCGACCGCGTCGGCGCCGAGCTGGACCGCGCCCTGGAGACCGAGCCCGCCCCGGCCCGGCCCGCCCGACGCTGGGGCGCCGCCCGCCGCCGCTGGCTGGCCGGCGCCATGCTGCCCTGGGTCATCATGACGGTCGCCGCGCTGACCTGCGCCGCCGCCATCGACCAGCTGAGCACGGCGCTGCCGTCGCTGGTGCTGCTGCTGGCGCCGATCGCCCCGCTGCCCGGCATCGCCGTGGCGTGGACCCGGCGCACCGACCCGGCGTGGGAGCTGATCGCCGCCACGCCCGGGGCCGGACTCGCCATGCTGCTGCGCCGGGCCGCGGTGGTGCTGGCGGTGGTCGTACCGGCCCTTGCCGTCGCCGGTCTGGCCGCGGGCGTGGGTGCCTCCCTGGCCCTGGCGCTGCTGCCCAGCCTGGCCTGCGTGGCGGCCGCCGTCGCCCTGGGCGGCCGGATCGGCGTCCGGCGCGCCGCGGTCGTCGTGGGGGTCGCCTGGGTGCTCGCCGTGGTCCTGCCCAGCGTCTCCACCAACCACCTGTCGGTGGCGCTGCACCCGGGCGCCGTGCCGGCCTGGGCGCTGGCCACGGCGGCGCTGGCGGCCTTCGCCGTCTCCCGCGCCGACGACTACCGGCGCCTGGAGAGCGGGGCCTAGAGGTGTTTGTCCCTAGGAGGCGAGCCGGCTGATCTCCGGGATCGTGCTGATCTCGGACCAGATCTCGTCGAGGGAGAGGCCGAGCACGGCGGCGATCGCCGCGATGGTCGGGAAGGCGGGGGTGGCCACGCGGCCGGACTCGATCTTGCGCAGGGTCTCCGGCGTGGCGGTGCCGACAACCAGACCGTGCCCGTGGCGCTCGCCG
>NZ_JAUQWH010000146.1 GCF_030757795.1 Actinoplanes oryzae | reverse complement strand
CACCACCCCGCGCCCGGCCTCGGCGACCCGGTCGAGGGCCCGGGCGCCCTGGGCGTACGCGTCGAAGTCACCCGCCGCGGCCTGCTCCTGGTCGCCGTGGCCCTGACCGCCGTGGCCACCGCCGCGGCCGGGCCTGTGCCGTTCGTGGCGCTGGCCGCCCCGCAGATCGCCCGCCGGCTGACCCGCTCCCCGGACGCGAGCCTCGTGGTCGCCGGCCTGACCGGTGCCGCGCTGCTGGCCGGCGCCGACCTCGCGGCCCAGCGCCTGTTCGCCCCGGCGGCGCTCCCGGTCGGTGTGCTGACCGGCGCGCTGGGCGGCGGCTACCTGGTCTGGCTGCTCGCCGCCCGGCGCCGATGACCGCTACCGGACCAGCAGGCGGGTGAGATCACGACCGATCACCCGCAGGGCGGCCGGCCGGACCAGGCCCGGATGGGTGCAGTCCAGGGTGCGGACCTCCAGGCTGCCCACGTACGGCCGCCACCCCTCCGGATCGAGCCAGTCCTCCGCCCGCGGCGCCCCGGCCGCGTACAGGATCGCCGGGCCGTCGAACGCCTCGTGGTGGTGCTCGCGCATCATCCGCGCGTTGCCGGCCACCACGGAGGGCACAACGGCCAGCAGCGCCGGGTCCAGGTCCGCCATCGGGCCGCCGGAGGCGCGCAGCCGGGCGACGACCCCGTCGGCGGTGACCGGCCCGGGCTCGTCGTCGAGGCCGGCCATCGTCAGCAATGCCCGCAACGCGTCGCCGGTGGTCGGCGCGGGCAGGTCCCGCCACTGGTCCGCCGGATAGGCGTCCAGCAAGGCCAGCACGGACACCTCGTGGCCGGCGCGGCGCAGCTGGGCGGCGGCCGCCTGGGCGATGACGCCGCCGACCGACCAGCCGGCGAGCGCGTACGGCCCGTGCGGGCGTACGCGGCGGATCTCCCGCACGTAGTCGGCGGCGACCGCGGCCAGGGTGGACGCCGGGCCGGGCGACAGCAAGGACCGGGACTGCAGCCCGTACACCGCGATCGACGGGTCGAGATGCGGCAGCAGCCCGGCGTAGCACCAGGCCAGCCCGCCGGCCGGATGCACGCAGAACAGTGCCGGACCGTCCGGCGACGGGCGCAGCGGCAGCAGCGTCCGCAAGCCTTCGCCGGCGTCGGCACCTGTCGACAGGCGGGCGGCAAGACCGGCGACGGTCGGTGCGGCGAACACCGCGGCCAGCGGCACCGCCGTTCCCGTCGCGGCGCGAAGCCGCTGCACGAGCGTGGCGGCCAGCAGGGAGTGCCCGCCGAGGGCGAAGAAGTTGTCGTCCGGGCCGGGCACCGCGACGCCGAGGACGTCCGCGATCGTCGAGGCGACCAGGCGCTCGGTGGCCGTACGCGGAGCATCGCCGCCCACCGTGACCGGCGGTGCGGGCAGCGCGCGGCGATCGAGCTTGCCGCTCGGGGTCAGCGGCAGCTCGTCGACCGGCAGCACCACGGACGGCACCATGTGTTCCGGCAGCCGGGACCGCAGCCACCCGGTGACGTCCGGCGATCCGACCACGTACGCGCACAACCGCCCGTCGAGGTGGGCGACCGCGGCCCGGCGTACCCCCGGATGCTCGGTCAGCACCGCCTCGATCTCGCCGAGCTCGACCCGGAAGCCACGGATCTTCACCTGGTCGTCGGCGCGCCCGCGATACTCCACCGCACCGTCGGCGCGGAAGCGGGCCAGATCGCCGGTGCGGTACATCCGGGTGCCGTCGGCGGCGGCGACGAAGCGCGAAGCGGTCAGCCCGGGGCGGCCGAGGTACCCGGTCGCCAGTTGCACTCCGTCCAGGTAGAGCTCGCCGGTGACGCCGACCGGCACGGGTTCGAGGCGCGTGTCGAGCACGTGCAGGCGGGTGTTCCAGACGGGACGGCCGATCGGGACGGGGCCGGGCGGGTCCCCGGCGGCGCACTCCCAGGCGGTGACGTCGACGGACGCTTCCGTGGGTCCGTACAGGTTGTGCAGCTCGGCGCCGACCACCTGAGGGAACAGCCGGGCGAGATCCTCCGAAAGTTCCTCGCCGCTGCAGATGACTCGCCGCAGCACGCCCGCGGTCTTGCCCGCGGCCGGCTCGCTCAGGAAGACCCGCAGCATCGACGGGACGAAGTGCGCGGTGCTGACGTGCTCCTCGACGATCAGCGACGCGAGGTACGCCGGGTCCTTGTGCCCGTCCGGCCGCGCCAGCACGAGGGTCCCACCGGCCAGCAGCGGCCAGAAGAACTCCCACACGCTCACGTCGAAGCCCGACGGCGTCTTCTGCAGCACCCGTTCGCCGGGTCGCAGCCCGTAGCGGCCCTGCATCCACAGCAGCCGGTTGACGATCCCGCGGTGCGGCACCAGCACACCCTTGGGCCGCCCGGTGGATCCCGACGTGTAGATCGCGTACGCGGTGTCGCCCGGCCGGGCCACGGCGAGGGGGTGGTCCGGCACGTGCGTCAGGTCGGGCATCTCCTCCAGTACGCACACCGGCTGCGCGTCCTCGATCATGAACGCGAGCCGGTCGGGGGGATACGACGCGTCGAGCGGCAGATAACCGGCCCCGCTCTTGAGGATCCCGAGCAGCGCGACCACGAGATCGAGGCTGCGGGGCAGCGCCACCGCCACCAGCGTTCCCGGTCCCGCCCCGCGCGCGGCGAGCCACCGGGCCAACCGGCCGGCCCGTTCGTGCAGCTCGGCGTAGCTCAGCTCGGCGCCGCCGGAACGTACCGCGGGGGCGGCCGAGTCCGCGCGCGCGTCCAGCAGCTCGGTCAGCGTCGTGTCCGGCACGGGACGTGTGGTCGCGTTCCACCGCCGGGTCCGCGAGATCTCGGTGGGCGTCCGTACCTCCACCTCCTCGACCAGGTCGTCCGGGCCGAGCTGTGCCTGCAGCAGGCCGGCGAGCCGCTCGAAATGCGCGTCCAGCTGCTCCGGCGGGTACAGCCGCGGGTTGGCGTCCACGGTGACGTCCAGCCGGCCGCTGCCGGTGTCCATGCCGACCGTGAGCTCGAAGTCGTCGGCCGGGCCAGTGGCCAGATAGTGCACCCGGCCGGTCACGCCGGCGCCGAGGTCCAGGTCCCGCCGGAACGGCTTCACGTTGACCTGCGGCCCGACCAGGCGCCGGCCCGTCCCGACCAGGCCGAGGTCGCGCTGCAGCCATTCGTAGCGGTACCGCTGATGCCGCACGGCCGCCCGCACCTCCGCCTGGACGGTCACCGCCAGCTGCCGCAGGGTCGACCCGGCCGGCACGACCAGCCGCAGCGGCAGCACGTTGACCACCGTCGCGGGAATCCGGGCCGCGGGGGTGCCGAGCCGCCCGGCCACCGGCAGACCCAGCGTCACGTCCCGGGCGCCGGTGAGCCGGTGCAGGTACAGCGCGCCGACCGCGATCGCCGTCTCGGCCCAGGTGACACCGAGGCGATCCGCGACCGACCGCAGCACATCACCGGGGACTTCGCGGTGGCGCCGGGCCCGCTCGTGCGCGGGTCCGGCCGTTGCCTCGGCCAGAGCGGCCGGCGGCGGGGCGCCCGCGAGCCTGTCCAGCCAGAACTGCCGGTCGGCCGCGTACGCGTCCGAGCCGCGATAGGCATCCTCGGCCGTGAGCAGCGCGCGCAGCGGCTTCCACGGCGCGCTGTCCCTGCCCTGGTAGGCCGCCACGACCCGGTCGATCACCAGGGAGAACGCGAAGCCGTCGAGGAGCAGGTGGTGCGCGCGGAGGTACCAGACGGTCCGGTCCGGGCCGAGCCGCAGCAGGGCCAGGCGCACCAGCCCGGCGCCGGTCAGCTCCGGAACCGTCGCGAGATCGGCCCGGATCCACTGCTCCACCGCGTTCTCGTCCGGCAGGTCGAGCAGCTCGACGGGGGGCGCGGCCCCGGGCGTCCAAAACACGTCGGTGCCTTCGGTGAGGAACCGAGCGCACAGCATCTCGGTCTCCGCGCTCACCTCCGCGACAGCGGCGGCGAGGCGGTTCACGTCCAGCGGGCCGTCCAGGTCGATGCGGTGCGCGCACCAGAAGGCGGGGCTGGCCGGGTCGAGCTGCTGGGCGAACCAGAGGGCCTGCTGGGCAGCGGTCAAGGGCGTCATAGTTAGGGTGTCCTAAGCAAGCAGGGAGAGGGGTTCCATGTCCGAGGTGCCACCGACGTCAGTGCCGCCGCGCGTGCCCCGGCCGAAGCCCCCGGTCGTCACGGACAGCCCGCGTCTAACGCGGCTGCGGCCGGACGGCGTGGAGGCGTTCTGGGCGCAGGTCACGCACGACGGGACGCCGATGGTCGAGCGGGACGGCGCGGACGTGCTCATCACGTTCCTGTGGCGGGAGCGGCGACCCACCCGCGACGTGCTCGTGCTGGCGAACAAGCTGGCCGACCGCGCCGATCTGGGGCTCTCGCGGATGCGCCGGATGCCCGGCACCGACCTGTGGCACCTGACCTACCGGCTGCCGGCGGACTGGCAGGGCAGCTACCACTTCGCCCCGGACGAGAGCGACTCGCCGGCGGACGACACTGCCGCACATTGGCGGCAGGTCGCGCAGAACCTGGTGCAGGATCCCGGCAACCCGCGCGTCCTGCCGCAGGAGAAGCCGCCGCACAAGTCGATCGCCGCCGGGCCGGTCGCCGCGGCCGGCCCGCACTGGTGGCAGCACGACCCGGCTGTTCCCGCGGGCCGGCTGGACACCGTGGACCTCCCCCGCCGCGTGTGGCGCTACCGGCCGCCGGGCTGGACGGCCGGGGCCGGGCCTTACCCGCTGCTCGTGCTGCTCGACGGCGACATCTGGGGGCCGCTGCTGCCGGTGTCGGTCACGCTGGACAACCTCATCGCGGCCGGGCGCATCCCGCCGGTGGTCGCGCTGCTGCCCGACAGCGGCGACCGGGTGACCCGCTTCACCGAGTACGCCTGCGATCCCGGCTTCGCGAAGTTCCTGAGCACCGACCTGATCGAGAGCGCCGGGCGCGAGCTGAACCCGGACCCTGACCCGGCCCGTACGGTGATCGCGGGCCAGAGCCTCGGCGGGCTGGCCGCCGCGTTCGCCGCCCTGCGCGCGCCGCACCGGTTCGGCAACGTGCTCACCCAGTCCGGCGCTTTCTGGTGGCCCAGCACCACTCCGGACCCGGAGCGCCTCACCCGCTCCCTCGCCACCGGCGACCGCCTGCCGATCCGCTGGCACGTCGAGGCGGGCACGGACGAGTGGGTGGCACTGGGCCCGAACCGGCGGCTGCGCGACGCGCTGACCGCCCGCGGCTACCAGCTCACCTATGCCGAGTTCGCCGGCGGTCACGACCGGCTGTGCTGGCGGGCCCGCTTCGGCGACGCCCTCGCCGGCCTGCTGGCCTGAGCTACCGGCGCTCGGCGAGCAGGTCATCGCTCAGCTCCGCGGTGGTGGCCACGACGCCGCAGCGGGTGGCGACGTGCCGCAGCGCGTCGGCGTGGTGCGCCGGGCTGAAGTCCGCCACCGCGTCGGCCACCACGAAGGGCTGCACGCCGCGCATGAACGCGTCCAGGGCCGTGGCCAGGACGCCGATGTGGGCGTACACGCCGGTCACGATCAGCTGGTCGCGCTCGCCGAGCAGCTCCGCCAGTGGAGTGCCGACGAAGGCGCTGTAGCGGCGCTTGGTGAGCACGATGTCGTCGGGACCCGGGCGCAGCGCGTCCACGATCGCCAGCGCGTGCGGCTCGGGCGGCGGGCCGTCACCCCAGAAGTCCTGCAGGAGGCCGCGTTCGGCGCGGGTCTGCCCGCCCGGCTGGGCGGAGAAGATCACCGGCATGCCGGTACGCCCGGCGTGCTCCCGCAGGGCCCCGATGTTGCGGATCACCTTGGTGACAAGAGTGCCGTCCGCGGTACCGAACGGCGCGAGGAAGTAGTTCTGCATGTCGTGCACCAGCAGCACGGCCCGCTCGGGGTCGAGCCGCCAGCCGACCTTCGCGGTGTCCCGGGAGAAGCCGGTGGGCACGTGATAGGGGGTGATGCGAGGCAGCAACGTTCATCCCTCCGATGACGACAGCCGGGACCGCAGCAGCGACCGCAGCTCGCGGCGGCTGGTCTTGCCCACGCCGGTGACCGGGAAGCGGTCCACCACGCGCAGCTTGTCCGGCATCTTGTACGCGGCCAGCCCGCGCTCGCGCAGGAAGGCGCGCAGGTCTCCCAGCGTGGGGGGCCGGCCCACGGGCACCACGAACACGCAGCTGCGCTCCCCCAGGTACAGGTCGGGGACGGCGACCACAGCCGCGTCGTGGACGTCCGGGTGGGCGAGCAGGTGATCCTCCACCTCCTCGGCGGCGATCTTCTCCCCGCCCCGGTTGATCTGGTCCTTGGCCCGTCCCTCGACCACCAGATGGCCGCCGTCGAGCCGGCGCACCAGATCGCCGGTGCGGTAGAACCCGTCGGGCGTGAACGCGACCTGATTGTGCTCGTCGGCGCGCCAGTACCCGCGGATCGTGTACGGCCCCCGGGTCAGCAGATGACCCACCTCGCCGTCGGCTACCGGCCGGTCGGCGTCGTCGACCACCCGCACCTCGTCGTCCGGTGAGATCGGCCGGCCCTGGGTGTGCAGGACGATCTCGTCCGGTTCGTCGAGGCGGGTGTAGTTGACCAGGCCCTCGGCCATGCCGAACACCTGCTGCAACCGGCAGCCCAGCACCGGAGCGACCCGGGCGGCCACCGACGGCACCAGCTTCGCGCCACCGACCTGCAGCACGTCCAGGCTGTCCGGGCGCCACGACGCCCGCTCGGCGGCGTCGAGCCACACCAGGGCGAGCGGCGGCACCAGAGCGGTGATGGTCACCCCTTCCCTGTCGATCAGCGGGAAGACCGTGGCCGGAGCCGGGGACGGCGACAGCACGATCCGCGCGCCCGCGTGCAGTGCGCCGAGCACCCCCGGCGACGACATCGGGAAGTTGTGCGCCACCGGCAGCACCACGAGGTAGACGCTGTCCGGGGTCAGGGCGCAGATGTCCGCGCTCTCCCGCACGCTGTAGAGGTAGTCGTCGTGGGTGCGCGGGATCAGCTTGGGCAGGCCGGTGCTGCCGCCCGAGAGCTGCAGGAAAGCCAGGGCGCCCGGTGCCGGGCCCGGCGGCAGGGTGGCCGGGTCCCCGCGCGGCAGGTCCTCGGCAAGGATCATGCGCGCGGGCGTGGCCGCGGCCGCGAGCGTACGGTGGTCGAAGCCGTCGGCGGACGCGACGCCGGTGGTGATGAACGCGGCCGCCTCGGTGTGCCGGCAGAAGTAGCCGATCTCGGCGGCCCGGTGTGCCGGCAGCGCGAACACGGGCTGCGCACCGATCCGGAAGAGCGCGAAGATGACGTCGAAGAACTCCGCCACGTTCGGCAGTTGCACGACCACCCGGTCGTCCGGCCGGATGCCCTGCTCGTACAGCCCGGCGGCGACGCTCAGCGCCCGGTCGCGCAGCTGGCGGTAGGTGATACGGCGCTCGCCGTCGACGACGGCCACCCGGTCGCCGAATCGTTCCGCGCCCGAGCGCAGCAGGTCGTCGAAGGTCTGCCCGGTCCAGTAGCCGCGCTCACGGTAGCGGCGGGCGAACTCAGCGGGCCACATCGGCCACCCCCAGCGCGGTCAGCATCGTGCCCAGCTTCGCGTTGGTCTCGGCGAGCTCGGCGGCCGGATCCGAGCCGGTCACCACGCCCGCCCCCGCGTACACGTCGAGGCCCTCCGGGCCGGCGACCGCGCAGCGGATCGTGACCGCCCATTCCCCGTCGCCGGCCGCGTCGGTCCAGCCCACCATGCCCGCGTAGAAGCCGCGGTCGAAGCTCTCCAGCTCCGCGATGGCCCGCCGGGCGGACGCGACCGGGGTGCCGCACACGGCCGGCGTCGGGTGCAGGGCAGCGGCCAGCGTCAAGGCGGTCGTGTCCGGGTGCGCCACCCGGCCGGTGATCCGCGATGCCAGGTGCCACATGGTCGGCGTTGCCACCAGCTCCGGCTCGTCCGGGACATGCAGCGCGCGGCAGTACGGCCGCAGCACCGCGGCGACCTGCTCGCTGACGAAGGCGTGTTCGTGCCGGTCCTTGGCCGACACGAGCAGCGCGGCGGCCCGGCGGGCGTCCTCGTCCGGGTCGGCGCTGCGCGGCGCGGATCCGGCGAGTGGGTGTGCCGTGACGATGCCGCCGTGTCGCGACACCAGCAGCTCGGGGCTGGCGCCGAACAGGGTACGGCCGGCGCCGAGATCGATGCCGAAGGTGTACCGGCCCGCGCCACGCTCTATCAGGCCGCGCACCACGGCGGCGACATCCAGAGCGGGGGCGGGCAGGCGCAGTGCCCGCGCCAGGACCACTTTCGTGTACGCGCCCGCGTCGATCTCCTTGAGCGCCCGCGCGACGGCGGCCACGTAGCCGTCGTCGGTTTCGGCGACCGAGTGTCCCCGGGCGGCGACGTCGGGCCGCGCCGGCAAGGTCGCCGGTTCCCCGCGCCGCAGCCGCCTCGGGACGACCAGGCGGGCGGGCGCGTCGGCGGAGAACGGCACGGCGCCGACCACGGCACGGGCCTCGCCGCCACCGGCCCGCAGCAGGGCACTGACCTGCAAGGGCAGCTCGGCGAGGGACGTGGCCGGGGCTACGGCGTGCACGCCTTCGGCCAGCAGGGTGGCCGACGGGGACACGAACACCGACGAGCGGGACGGGTCGTAGGTCTCAAGCACGGAGGGTCGCACCCCCGTCCACGTACAGGTCGTGCATGGTGATGTGCCGGGCCTTGTCGGAGGCGAGGAAGAGCACGGCGTCGGCGACGTCCTCGGGGGTGGCGATGCGTCCCAGCGGGATGCCGGCCCGGAAGGCGGCCGGGTCACCGGCGATGACCCGGCCCGGGCCGTCCGCGGTCCAGAGTGCCCGCTGCATCGGGGTGTCGGTCGAGCCGGGGGCGACCACGTTGCAGCGGATGCCGTACGGCGCCAGCTCGAGCCCGAGACACTTGGTGAACATGGTGGCGGCGGCCTTCGACGCGGCGTACGCGGCCATGCCCGCGCGGGGCACACCGGCCGCGTTCGACGAGACCGTCACGATGGCGCCCGCCCGGCGCGGGACCATCCGCGCGGCGACCGCCCGGCTGACATGGAACACGCCTGTCGCGTTGACGGCGAACGTCTCGGCCCACGCGTGGCCCGGGAAATCCACCACCTGACCGGTACGCAGGACGCCCGCGACGTTCACGAGGATGTCCACCGGCCCCAGCTCGCGTTCGGCGGTCGCCACGACGGCGTCGACCTGGCCGGGATCGGCGACGTCGGCCACGTACGGGAAGACGCCCTGTTCCTCGGCGGCCCACTCACGCAGGCCGTCACCGTTGCGGTCGAGCGCGGCGACCATCGTGCCGCCGGCGGCCAGAGCGCGGGTGACGGCCCGGCCGATGCCCTGCCCGGCCCCGGTGACCAGTGCGACGCTCATGTGCCGGGCTTCGCCAGGTCGGACCACGCGGCGATGGTCGGCTCCTCGGCCAGCTCCAGGAAGCCGGTGTCGACGCCGTCGGCGCGCCAGCGGGCCTCGAGCATCAGAATGCGGATGGAGTCGAGCCCCCGGTCGATGAGGTTCTCGTCGTCGGTCAGGCCGGCGGGGTCCTCCCCCAGCACGTCGGCGACGTCGTTGCGGACCCGGTCACGGTCCAGTGGTGAGCTCATGGCGTCACTGCTTCCTGCTCGGCGGGTGGCCCGCCCCGGCGTTGCGGAGGTCGGGGCGGGCCACCGGTCGGATCCGCTGGTCAGCGGGCGATCTTGATCTCGTGCAGCTGGTCCTCGCCGGCCGGGCCGGCGCCGGACTTGTCGACCACGAAGGCCGTCCCGTTGCTGGTCTCGACGTGGTTGGGGTTGGCGCCGGTGGCCAGGGTCTCGGTCACCACCCCCGCGCGCGGGTCGACGACCGTGACGTTCGCGGCGGTGCGATTGGCGACCAGAGCCTTGCCCGTACGCTCGTCGACGCTGACGGACAGCGCGCCCGCGCCGGTGACGACGGTCTTGGTGACGACCTTGGCGCGCAGGTCCACCACGGACAGCGTGCCGGCGGTCTGGTCGGCGGTGTAGGCGGTCTTGCCGTCCTTCGACAGGTCGATCGAGATGGGGCCGTCACCGGCCGGGATCAGGGTCGGCGTGTCCGACTGCGGGGACACGGCGATGATCTGGTCGCCGTTGAGGTCGGCGGCGTAGAGCGTGCCGGTCTTCTCGTCCACGGCCAGGCCGGTCGGGCCGGAGCCGGTCACGGTGACCCGCTTCTTCTCGGTCAGCGTCCGGGTGTCGAAGGCCACCAGGGTGCCACCGGTGAAGGCGCTGGCCCAGGCGGTGTTGTGCCGGGTGTCCACGACGATCTCACGGGCGTGGTCGACGCCGGGCAGCGTCGCCAGGTGAGATCCGTCGCGCTGGCTGTAGACGGCCACCGAGTTGCTGCGCGTGTTGGTGGTCCATACAGTGTTGTGCTCATCGTCGACAGCCACGCCGTACACGGCCTCCAGGGCGCCGGTCGCCGCGTCGACGACGGGCGGGGTGTAGGTCGCCTGCACCGCGAGGGTACGAGGGTCCACCTTGAGCAGCCGGGACGTGGTCACCGGCGGGCGGCCGACGGCGGAGGTCACCCAGAGCGCCTGGTTGCGCTCCGAATAGGACGACTGGTAAAGCCCTGTGGTGAGCGGCACGGTGGTCACCGTGGACGCCGCGTCGGCCTTGGGGTGCGCGGTGGCCGGAGCGGTCAGGGACAGCGTGCCCGCGGCGATGGCCGCGGTGACCGCCATGGTGCGGCGGAGAGCTGTGGTCATGGTGAGAGAACTCCTCACGGAGGGCGCCCCGGAGCGGGACACGGTTGCCCTCAACTTAGGTAAGGCATACCTAAGCTCACAAGTGACGATCTTAAATGTGACTTCCTGCACATCGAGATTGCCACCGCCACAGCGGCCACGATCGCGCTCCCAGCAGTACGGTGCCATACCGCCCAGGCATGCCTTGCCAGGTGCTTGATCGCCGCCCGGTCGCAAGGATCCGAGCGGTCAGGCCGGCAGGCCTTCGAGGCCCTCCGCCGTTTTGTCACCGAGACGACGGAACCTCAGCGAAGATCCGAAGGATCGGGAAGGAGGCGTTGAGGGAGCGATCGGGGAGCCTCCCCGACCACAGCGTCACCGGTCGGCCAAGCGCCCGAACAATGCGGAGACGCGCTGAGCAGGGCAGCCGTCGATGAACTTCGCACACAGAAAGCCGTGTGATCATCGCGCCATGAGTACGCTCACCACCGCGCCGGTCAAGCCCCTGCTCGCCACGCTGTTCGCCGACGCGCGACGCACCCAGGAACGCTTCCGGCTGCAACGCGCCGACCTGCTGGCCCAGGGACACCGGCCCGGCTCCCCCGAGTTCGCCGCCGCCACCCGTCAGGCCCACCTCGCCGTCACCCCGGAGACCGGGCAGCTGCTCTACCTGCTCACCCGCACCGCGAAGGCCCGCACCGTCGTGGAGTTCGGCACCTCCTTCGGCGTCTCCACCCTGCACCTGGCCGCCGCCCTGCGCGACAACGGCACGGGCACGCTGATCACCACCGAACTCGAACCGACCAAGGCCGCGGCCACCCGCGCCACCCTCGCCGAGGCCGGACTGGCGGATCTGGTCGAGATCCTCGAGGGCGACGCCCGGCAGACCTTGCCGCAGCGCCGCCCCCGCCCCATCGACCTGCTCTTCCTCGACGGCGCCAACCACCTGTACGTCGAGGTCCTGCGCCTGCTCGAGCCTGATCTCGCCCCGGGCGCCCTGGTTGTCGCCGACAATGCCGGAGCACCCGGATACCGCGATTACCTCGCCACCCAGGACCGCTACGTCTCCGTCTCCGTCGGCGAGCGGGTCGAGGTCACGGTCGTGGCGGACTGACAGCCCACGAAGACACGCGCCGAATACCCGTCCGGTCGGCTTCGCCTACTCGGCGACGTGGGCCGCGGCGGCCAGGATGGTGTCGATGACGACCTGGGGGTGCGAGACCAGCGAGACATGCGAGCCCTCGACCTCGGTGACCTTCGCTCCCGCCCGCTCGGCCTGGGCGCGCTTGACGCCCGCCGGGATCACCTTGTCCTCGGTGCCGATGACCGCCCAGCTCGGCAGGGTCTTCCACGCCGGGGCGCCCGACGGCGTGGTGTTGGCGCTCAGGGTGATCGGCCGCTGGCTCTCGTGGATCAGCCACCGATCGGCCTCGGGGAGGTCCTGGGCGAAAGACTGGTGCACGGTGTCCGGCTTGAGGAACGCCTCGGCGTCGCCCTCGGGAGCGCCGGGGTAGCCGACGATGTCGAGAACTGTCGTCGGGTCGGGCACGTCGAGCGCCGACCCCGAGCCCCCGAGGATCTGGAAGACGAACTCGCCTTCGTCGGGGATGAACGCGTCGACGTAGACCAGGGCCCGCACGTCACCACCGCCGGTCGCCGCGTTGGTGATGACGAAACCGCCGTAGGAATGCCCGACCAGCACCACCGGACCGGTCGTGCGCTGGGCGAGGAACGACGAGATGTAGGCCGCGTCGGACACCGGTCCACGCAGCAGGTTGGGCGGCCCGAGCACGGTGTAACCCTGGCTCTGCAGCTCGGTCGCGACGGCGTTCCAGCTGGACGCGTCAGCCCACGCGCCGTGCACCAGAACGATTGTCGGTTTTGCCATGCCAGTCTCCTCTATGGTCGTTGACCCGGGAACCCCTCCCACCTCGCTGGGAGCGATACCACCTTGTCCATTGAGCCGCTGGGTTCGGTAGGGGTGGAGGGTTAACCGATGACGAAACCACCGGATCAACCGTTCTGGATGAAGCCGGTGTGGCCGAACGTGCGATGGCCTCCGCCTGCCCCTCATCATTTCGTCACGGCGGCAAAGGCGATCACGCTCAGGCCGATGACGATGTCGACCATGAGGCACCACTCGGCGTACCCGCGCGGCACGACAGCGCTACGGCGGTGATGCCAGGCGTCCCAGCCGGCGTGCGCGAGCCATCCGGCGCCGATCAGGTACAGGCTGGTGTCGCCTGAGCTCACCGTCGCGAGCAGCACCAGCAGGAGAGAGACCGCCAGGCCCGTCAGCTGGGTGGCCAGCACCTTGCGGGGGCGCAGGGTGCGCCGGACGGCGCCGATCGCCAGGTAGCCGAGCGGCAGGACGAGCATCGTCCAGGCCGGCAGCGGACGTGGGTGGACCAGGTTGTCGACGGTGACGAGCAGCGCGAACGCGGTCGGCCACCGGTCCAGCACGGCCGCCCACGGCCCCGACCGCGCCGGTTGCGGCCGGTGCGTCACGTACTCGGCGGCGCGATGCCCCATGGCAAGCACCATGGCCGGCAGCATCAGGAGGTGGCCACCTACCGTCACCACACCGGCGGTCACCAGCCCGAGCCACCACGGCACCAGCAGCACCAGGTAGGGCACGTACATCGCCGCCGCCATCTCGGCTGTCGCGGCCGCTCCGTGCCCACGGTGCCACATCCACACCGACATCGTGATGACCATGCCGGTGGCCATGGTGGCGGCGGCCACGTCGGCCCTGGCCAGCAAGTCGTCCGGGATCAGGAAGGGCCACAGCGGGCCGATCAGCAACGGGCCGAGCAGCATCGCGACGATCATCTCGCCGAGGTGACGCAGGAAGGGCCGGGTGAACAGCGACGGTGCGTACGCGGTCAGTGATGTCATGCGTTCAGCCTCAGCGGCCTACGGCGCAAGAAACACCGTCGCATCGTCACCACCGCTTGGAGCGGACGTCACGGCCGGACCGTGCGTTCTTCATGCCCGGAGTACGCACGGCAGGCGCCTAGCATCGGGCGATGAACGCTGGAGAGGGGATCCGCAGGCAGCGCCAGGCCCGCACGGTGACCCTGGTGGCGCTGGCCGCCAACGCCGTGATGGCGCTGTTCCTGCCGGCGGTCGGCCTGTGGCGCGAGCCGGATGCGCGGCTGGTGGTCATGGGTGCCGTCGGGGTCACCCTGTTCGCCCTGGCCCAGGGGGCCGTGCTGCATGTCCTGGTCACCCCGTGGACCGGGCCGGGAACCCGGCGCCGGGCGTACGTGGCCCTGGCCGCCGCGTCCGTACTCTCGGTGGCGTTGGTGGGTCCGGTCGGGGACGGCTGGCCGACCTGGGCGTGGCTGGCGTGCTGCATCGTGGGCATCGTGCCGCTGCTCGTCCGGTGGCCGCTCGCGACGGCGATGTGCGCCCTGACCGTGGTCGTCACCGTCGCGGTCGCCCTGGCCGCCGGCGACGATCCCCTCCACGCGGTGCTGATCGTGGTCACGGTCGGCGCCGGCGTGGCGGCCCTCAACGCCTTCCCGGTCTGGTTCTGGAACCTGCTGGTCCAGGCCGAGTACGGACGCGCCGCGCAGGCACAGCTGGCCGCCTCGGAGGAGCGGCTGCGCTTCGCACGCGACGTTCACGATCTTCTCGGGCACCGCCTGTCGGTGATTGCTCTCAAGGCGGAACTGGCCGAACGGCTCGCGCCGGTGGACGCGGACCGCGCTGCGGACGAGGCAGCCGAGGTGCGCCGGATGGTCGCGGCGGCACTGGCCGAGGTGCGCGAGGTCGTGCACGGCTACCGGCAGATCGACCTGCGCGCGGAGTTGCGTTCCATCGAGCACGTCCTGCGCTCCTCCGGGGTGCGGTGCACCGTCACCGCGCCGGATGCGGACCTCCCGGAGGCCGTCGCCGCGCCGCTGGCGGCGGTCCTGCGCGAAGCGGTGACCAATGTCCTTCGGCACAGCCAGGCCACGTCGTGCGCGATCAGCATCTGTCGTACGGCCGGCACCGGCGGTGACGCGGTGATCATGACGGTGGTGAACGACGGCGTCACCGACGTTCGTCCGGACCGCCACAGCCACGGGCTGCGGGGCCTCGCCGAGCGCCTTGCCGAGACGGGTGGCACCCTGCGCACCCACGCGGCGGACGGCCGATTCACCGTCGAAGCCGTCGTATCCTCGACTCCGTGATCCGGATTGTCCTGGCCGACGACGAAGAGATCGTGTGCGCCGCCCTGGCCGCGCTGCTCGGCCTCGAACCGGATCTGGACGTCGTCGCCTCCGTCGCCGACGGCCGCGCCGCGGTGTCCGCCGCGCTGGCTCACCGCCCCGACGTCGCCGTGGTGGACCTGCAGATGCCGGCCCTGGACGGCATGGCCGTCGCGGCAGAGCTGTCCCGTGTCCTGCCGACCTGCGCGGTGGTCATCCTCACCGGCCGCGGCCGGCCCGCCCAGCTGCAGCAGGCGCTGGCCGCCGGAGCCAAGGGCTTCCTGGCCAAGGGCGCACCCGGCGGAGCGCTGGCCGACGTCATCCGTCGCGTCCACGCCGGTGGCCGCTACGTCGACCCGGCGCTGGCCGCCGAGGCCCTTTCCCTGCCGGAGTGCCCGTTGACCCCGCGCGAGATCGAGATACTCCGCCATGCCGGGCCCGACTTCTCGGTCTCCCTGCTCGCGCGGCGCCTGCACCTGTCGCCGGGCACCGTGCGCAACCACTTCACCGCCATCACGACCAAGCTCGGCGTCAGCACCCGCGCCGAGGCGGCGGCCCTGGCCCGCGACCACGGCTGGCTGTAGCTCACCTGCGACGCTGACCGGACACCGGCGCTGCCGCTGCCCGCGAACTCGCCGGCCAGGCGCGCACCATCGGCGCCGAGCTCGCTCGCTGGGCCGCCGAAGCGCGCGCCGACCTGAGCGACTTGACCACCCCGTGACGGTCAGCGTCCGCGCAGCAGTTGCGCCAATCCGTGCTCGAAGCGGTCGTCGAACGACTCGGTGGTCAGGTGCGGCAGAATGCGCCGCAGGGCCGGGCGGTCGCCGACCTCGAGCTCGCCGCCGAAGGACGTGGGAGCCGCCTGCTCCTCCTGGGTCAGGCCGAGAGTGAAATAGAGCAGGCTCCAGCATGTCCAGGCCGCCTCCCGCTCCGCCAGGCCGCCGTCGAGCAGGGCACCGACCAGGGCCTCGGCGATGTCCAGGGTGGCCGGCTCGGCGGCATAGGTGCCGACCACCACGGCCGCGCCGTCGCGGTGGGCCAGCAGCGCGCGCCGGTAGCGGCGGGTGATCTCGGCCGCGCGGGCCCGCCAGTCCGCCGGCAGATCATCGAGAGGGACACCGGCGACGATCGCGTCGGCCAGCAGCTCACCGAGCCGGGCACGGCTCTTCACGTGCCACAGCACCGTGTTCATCCGCACGCCGAGGCGCTCCGCGACGGCCCGCATCGAGACCGCCGGCGCACCCTGCTCGTCGAGCAGCTCCAGTGCCGCGCGCACCACATCCCCTTGACTCTTGGTCACCGACCAACTTTACTCGACCGCGATTATTGGTCACTGACCAAGAGGAGAAATCATGGACGACGTCGTGATCGTGGGAGCGGGCCCCACCGGCCTGTGGCTGGCCGCCGAGCTACGCCTGGGCGGGGCAACCGTCACGGTGCTGGAGCCGCGCACGGAACGGGATCCGCACTCCAAGGCGCTGACGATCCACCCGCGCACGATCGAGATCCTCGACTGCCGCGGCCTCGCGGACACGTTCCTCGCCGCGGGCGTAAGCGTGCCGAACGGACACTTCGCCGGCCTGCCCGACCGGATGGACTTCGCGGTGCTGGACACCCCGCACCCCTACACGCTCGTGCTGCCCCAGGCACGTACGGAAGAATTGCTCGAAGACCGCGCCCGGACGCTGGGCGCCACCATCCGGCGGGGCTGCCGCGTCACCGGGCTCACCGAAGACGGGGTCGAACTGGCGGGCGGGGAGATTGTGCGAGCCCGGTACGTAGCCGGCTGCGACGGCACCCGCAGCACCATCCGCTCCGCGGCAGGCATCGACTTCCCCGGCACCGGGCCCACCACCTGGGGCTGGCTCGGCGACGTCGTGCTCGACTCCCCGCCCGAGCGGGGCATGCTCAGCGTCTCCGGGCCGCACGGTGGCCTGATGGTCGTACCGATGGGCGGCGGCATCTTTCGGCTGGTCGGCACGGACCCGTCGGCCGACCGGCCGGACTGGCCGGGCGAGCTCCGGCTCGACGAGCTGCGCGCGACCGTGAGCCTGATCGCCGGCACCGACTTCGGGATGCGTGACCCGGTCTGGCTCTCCCGCTTCGGCAACGCGACCCGCCAGGCCACCGCCTATCGCCGGGGCCGGGTGCTGCTGGCCGGCGACGCCGCGCACCAGCATTTCCCCACCGGCGGCGTCGGCATGAACGTCGGCATTCACGACGCGCACAACCTCGGCTGGAAACTCGCCGCGGTCGTCACCGGGCGGGCGGACGACACATTGCTCGACAGCTACCACGACGAGCGGCACCCGATCGGCGCGGCCCTGCTCGAGCACACCCGGGCCCAGACCGCCCTGATGACCGCCTGCACGCCCGACGGCCAGGCACTGCGCACTCTGCTCAGCCGATTGATCGCGACCACGCCGGAGCTGTCCCGGCAGCTCGCCGAGCGCCTGTCGGGCCTCGATGTGGAGTACGCCACCGGGCGGCGCGTGCCCAACCTCGGGTTCCCCGACGGCAGCACCCTGTTCGAACGACTCCGCACCGGCGACCCCGTCAAGACCGAAGCCGGGCTGGTCCGGCCGGACGGCCACCTGGCCTGAACGCCGGCGAGAGGGGCGACGAGACGGGGTCCATGAACGTGGCCGCGGCGCGCCATGGACCCCGATCCGCTACGAGGCCGTCGCGGCGAGGATCGCGTCGCGGGAGGCGACGACCCGCTCGTACTCCGCGGCGATGTCGACACCGACGAGCCGACCCCCGGACTTGCGCGGCACGCCGGCGACCAGCACCGTCTCGATGTTGCGCGGGTCGGCCCCGAGCACCAGCGTGCCCACGGCGTCGTTGAGCGGCATGGTGTTGATGTCGCAGGCGTTGACCACCAGCAGGTCCGCCTGCTTGCCCGGGGTCAGCGAGCCGGTGACCGGCTCCAGTCCGTTGGTGCGGGCGCCCTGCAGGGTGGCGAAGTCCAGCACGTCGCGGGTGGTGATCCGGTCCGGGACGGCGTCCGTGCCGTAGGCGCCGTTGACCGCCCGCATCCGCTGGATCGCGTGCAGGGCCCGCATCTGGGTGAACATGTCGCTGGCCAGGGCCACTTCGACGTCGATACTCAGCCCCGGGCGAACCCCGGCCGTCAGCGCCTCGTCGATGGCCGGGACCGCGGTCTCCAGGCCGATCTGCGCGTCGGAGGTCGGCGCGAGCGAGATGGTGGTGCCGGTGTCCCCGATCGCCCGCCACGCCTCACCGGTCAGCCCGGTCGAGTGGATCAGCGTGAGCTGCGGGCCGAGCAGCCCGTCGCGCGCCCAGCGCAGGATCGCCTCGGACGACGACGCGCCGAACACCGCATCCACGCTGACCCCGATCCCCAGGTCCCGCGCGATCGCGGCCAGCTCCGGCCCGTACGCGAGCAGTGGTCCGGCGATCTCGTCGGTGGCCAGGCTCGCGAGCCGGACCGTCACCAGGTCGGAGGAGTGCTCGGCGCGCAACCGCCGCACATCCCGCGGCCACTGCTTGTCCCAGTCGCCGAAGTGCGGCGCCATCGAGGCGTGCACCCCGCGGATGCCGGTGTCCACCAGCGCGCGAATCGCAGCGTCGGAGTGCTCGGCGGTGCGCGAGTTGTGCGAGAAGTCGAGCATCGTGGTGATCCCGGCGTCCAGCGCCGACAGGGCGGCGAGGCGGGTGCCCACGTACATGTCGTGCGGCGTGTAGACGGGTGCGATGCGGGCGAGGGTGTTCATGACGTACGCGCCGAGGTCGGTCACGTCGGGGATGCTGCGCCGCAGCTGCGCCTGCCACGCGTGGCGATGGGTGTCGACGAAGCCGGGGCTCACGATCCGGCCCGTGGTGTCGACGATCTCGGCCCCACGAGCCTGCGGGTGCTCACGCAGATCCGGTCCGACGGCCACGATCTGCTCGCCGCTGACCAGCACGTCGCCGCGCGCCAGGTCACCGACCGCCGGATCCATGGTGACGACGGTTCCACCGGTGAACAGCATGCTCATTTGTCCTCCTGAAGCGAAGCGGGGGCGGGGTGCAGGGTGTAGCCCGCGTGCAGCAGCGCGCCGTCGACGAACTCGCCGTAGGCCCAGAAGCCCAGGTCATCGAGGTAGACGATGCGATCGCCGTCGATCCAGAACCGGCCCTGGTACGCGTGCGGGCGGCCGCCGCGCGTCTCGTCGTAGCGGCCGTCGGCGGCGAGCTCCTGGTGCAGCCGCGAAGGTGGCCGGGCTACCGGGTGCCAGGTTGCTCAGGCCGGCGACCGGGACGATGCTCAGCCCGCGGCAGTCGACCACGGTGGCGCCGTCGTCACCCGCCGCGGTGTGCAGGCCGGGACCGACCGCGACGATCGTGGCGCCGCCCAGCAGCAGGTCCGCGTCCTCGAGGTCGCCGATGGCCGGATCCAGCGTGTGGATCGTGGCAGCGGTGAACAGCAGTGGCCCGGACCCCGCGTGCAGGGCGGCCGGCTCGATTCCAGGTGAGGTCATGCGAACCACTGTCGGCAGCCGCGAGCTCCGCAACCAGCGTGGGTCTCTCCGGGGTGCGCCGCACCCTGGTTACCGCGGCGCTCAAAATCTAGCCTGGTGCCATGCTTGCCACCGACCTCGGCCTGTTCCTGGCCGCCCGCCGCGCACGGTTGAGCCCCGGCGAAGCCGGCCTGGTGTCGCACGGACGGCGCCGGGTGCCCGGGTTGCGGCGGGAGGAGGTCGCCGTGCTCGCCGGGGTGAGCTCCGACTACTACACCCGCCTGGAGCAGGGCCGGGAACGCGCCCCGTCCGCCTCGGTGCTGGACGGCATAGCCCGGGCCCTCGATCTGGGCCCGGACGCCCGGGACCATCTGTTCCGCCTCGCCGGCGTCCCGACCGGCGACCGGACGCCGCCCACCGACCGGGCCGACGACGATCTGCGCCAGCTGCTCGGCGAGTGGCCGCACCTCCCGGCCGTCATCATCAACCGGCGCCTCGACGTGCTCGCGTGCAACACGATCGCCGAGGCGCTCTACTCGGACTTCGCCGACCCGGGCAACCTGGCCCGGATGACCTTCCTGGACCAGGCGGGCCGCACCTTCTTCGCCGACTGGGCTCGCGCCGCCGAGGTCAGCGTGGCGCATCTGCGCCAGGCGCTCGGGCACCACCCCGACGATCCGCGGCTCCTGGCCCTGACCGGCGAACTGGCAGCCGCCGACGACGACTTCCGCCGGCTGTGGGCGCGGCACGACGTCCGCGGCAAGGCCTACGAGACCAAGACGTTCCGGCACAGCGCGGTCGGCGACCTGACCCTGACCTACCGGACCTTCGACGTCCGCGGCGCCTCGGGCCAGCAACTCATCGTGTACCGGGCGGCGCCGGGCAGCCGCGACGCCGACGCCGTCCGCCTGCTCGGCATGCTCACGGACGCGAGGCGCGATCATGCACCCTACACGCCGGCCGGCTGGGGGCGGTACCAGCGCAGCCAGGCGGCCTGACCGCCGTCGACGAGCAGGTCGGTGCCGGTGATGGAGAGCGAGCCCGGCCCCGGTGCGGAAGGCGAGACGATGGAGGCGGCGGGGCACACCGCCGCGGCCTCGCGCACCCCGTCGTCGTCGCGCTGGTCGAACACGGTCACGCTGCACAGAGTCCTCATAGGTGACCCAGTCACCATGGGAGACGCCGCGGAACCTTCCGAGTGGAGCTCCGCCCGGTGCCCGGCCCGGATCCGTCAGAATCGGCAGGAAGGCGGCATGGCTGTGCAACGCGTCCTCGTGGTCGACGACGAGACGAAGATCCGGATGACCGCCCGCGGCTACCTGGAGGCCGACGGCTTCGAGGTCGTCGAGGCAGCCGACGGGACCACCGCCCTCGCCCTCGCCACCCGCGATCGGCTCGACCTCGTGATCCTCGATGTGATGCTGCCGGGGCCGGACGGTCTGCACGTGCTGCGCAAGCTGCGGGAGACCAGTCAGGTGCCGGTGATCCTGCTGACCGCGCTCAGCGAGGAGGTCGATCGCCTCATCGGGTTCACCGCCGGCGCCGACGACTACGTGACCAAGCCGTTCAGCCCGCGGGAGCTGGTCCTGCGGGCCCGGGCGATCCTGCGGCGCACGGACACGGGCGCGGAGCCCGACGCCACGCTGCGGTTCCAGGGTCTGGTGATCGACCCCGCCACCCGGACCGTGCTGCGCGACGACGAGCAGCTGGTGGAGCTCTCACCGCTCGACTTCGATCTGCTCGTCGCCATGGCGCGGACGCCCGGGCGGGTCTACACCCGGCGCGGGCTGCTGGCCGAGGTGTGGGGCGGCGACTTCTTCGGCGACGAGCGGGTCATCGACGTGCACGTCCGGACGCTGCGCAAGGCGCTGGGCGACGACGCGGGCACACCGCGCTTCGTGGGCACCGTCCGGACGGTCGGCTACCGGTTCGTCGGCGTCCCCCGGTGAGACAGTTCCTGCGTACGATCAATCGTCGCTTGTCGTTGCGTGCCCGCCTGGTGCTGTCGCACGTGCTGGTCCTGCTGATGGCGATCGGCACCACCGAAGCCGCCATCCAGCTGCTGAAGGGACCGCACCGGCGGCCGTTCAACCCCGACGACGCCGTCTCGATCGGACTGGCGGCCGGAGCGATCACCGCGTTGCTCGCCGCGGTGCTGCTGTCCCGGCTCCTGCTCCGCCCGCTGGACTCGGTCCGGGCGGCGACGCACCGCCTGGCCCGCGGCCACTACGACGACGTGCTGGCCACGCCGGACGAACCGGAACTGGCCGGGCTGGTCACCGACGTGAACGCCCTGGCCACCGTCCTGGCCGGCACCGAGCGGCGCCGGGCCCGGCTGGTCTCGGAGATCGCCCACGAGATGAAGACCCCGATCACCATCCTGCGTGGGCAGATCGAAGGGCTGGCCGACGGGATCTTCCCCGCCGACGAGGCGATGTTCGCCTCGCTGACCGACGACCTGGCCCGCCTGGAACGGCTGGCCGGCGACCTGTCCCGGCTGTCGGTGGCCGAGGAGGGCGCCTTCGAGCTGCAGCGCCGGCCCACCGACGTGGCGGCGCTGGCCCGCGTGGTCGCCGAGCGCCTGCACCCGCAGTACGACGACCACCGGGTGGCGCTGTCCGTGACCGCCTCCGTCCCCGTGGTCGCCTGGTGCGACCCGGACCGCATCACCCAGGTGCTGGTGAACCTGCTCGGCAACGCGCTCACCGCGTGCCGGGCCGGCGGCCGGGTCCGCGTCACCGCCCGGGCCGCGGCGGAGCCCACACCGCGGGCCGAGGTCAGCGTCACCGACGACGGAGCCGGCATCCGGGCGGCCGACCTGGAACGCATCTTCGGCCGTTTCGAGCGCCTCCACCGTCCGGACCGGCCCGCACCGGCCGGGGGCAGCGGCATCGGGCTGACGATCGCCCGCGGTATCGCCCGGGCCCATTCCGGCGACGTCACCGCCGCATCCCCGGGCCCGGGCCGCGGCGCCACCTTCACCCTCACGATCCCGATCCCGCCCCGTTGATCTTCATGGAAGCTTCATCCGCGCCGCCGCCCGAGCTTGATCCGAGACCGGTTACGTGAGGGACGGACAGGGTCACCCACGGAGGAAGGGAAGTCGACCAGGATGAGCGAGCTGGATCAGCCGGTGGTGCGCGAGCAGCGGCCGCCCGCGACGACGGGAACCGACGGGGACCGGCGTGGCTTCATGCGCAAGGTGCTCTTCGCCAGCGGCGCGGCCGCCGTGGCCACGATGGGCGGCGGACTCGCCACCAGCGCCTGGGCAGCCGACACCCCGGACGCTGCGGCGAGCGCCGCGCCGAGCGCCTCGGGAAGCCGCGGCCCGGGCGGCGGCACGAACCCGATCCTGGCCGGTCAGACGATCACGGAGGACTTCTCCGGCCTGACCACCGACGGCAGACAGGTCGACGACCTGTTCACCATCCACTCGCGCGGCGTCGACACCAGCGCCGTCATCACCGCCGCGCAGTCCTTCCTGGCCGGGCTCACCGACGCCCAGCGCACGACAGCCCAGTTCACCGTCCGCT
>NZ_JAUQWH010000145.1 GCF_030757795.1 Actinoplanes oryzae | reverse complement strand
GCTGCTGGCCGCGATCTCCTGGATCTCGCACGACGCGCAGATCCTCGACCTGGGCAGCGACTTCCAGCAGATCGCGACGTACGAGATCTTCGGGATCTCGGCCTCGGTCTACCTCATGGTCGTGCTCTCCGCCGTCGTCTGGTACGTGCTGGACAACACCCACCTCGGCCGGACCGTGTACGCGACCGGGGGCAACGCGGGCGCCGCCCGGCTCTCCGGCGTACGCACCGACGTGGTCGTGGTGGCCAGCATGGTGGCGTGCGCGGTGCTCGCCGCGGTCGCCGGCATCCTGCTCAGCTCGTCGCTGGCCACCGGTGACCCGACCGTGGGCCCCGGCTACATGCTGCCGGCGTTCGCCGCGGCGTTCCTCGGCTCCACGCAGTTCCGCAACGGCCGCTTCAACGTCCTCGGCACGGTCGTCGCGGTGTACGTCCTCGCCACCGGCGTCAAGGGGCTCCAGCTGGCCGGCGCGCCGGTGTGGATCCCGGAGCTCTTCAACGGCGTCGCGCTGCTGCTGGCGGTGGCCGTGACCCGGCTGCGCAAGTCGGCCGGCCGCGCCGCCGCCTGATCTCTTTCCTTCCCTCCCTCCGACACGAAGGAACTCCTTGATGAGAACACGCATGCTCGCGCTCGGCAGCGCGGCGCTGCTGACCACCTTTGCCCTCGCCGGATGTGGCGGCACCGAGGATCAGGCGTCGGCCGCGATCCCGGCCGACGCCAAGCAGAAGGCCCAAGCCCTGATCGAGCCGCTGACCGGCAAGCCCAGCGAGTTCCCGATCACCGAGAAGCTCACCTCGCCGGTGCCCGCCGGGACCCGGATCGCCTACGTCGACAACGGCAACGCGCTGGTGTCGCTGATCTACAAGCTGATGCAGCCGGCCGCCCAGAAGCTGGGCGCCGAGCTGTACGCCGTCCGCGCGGGCACCTCCGCCAGCGGCGTGCAGAGCGCCTTCAGCACAGTCGTGCAGCAACGGCCGGCCGCGGTCATCAACACCGCCATCGACCCCGCGCTCTGGGAGAACCAGCGCAAGCAGCTCGTCGCCGCCGGGATCCCGGTGATCTCGCTGGGCACGGTGGCGGGCGCGGACTCCGGTCTGGTTCAGCCCAACGGCGAGGCCGCCTTCGAGAAGCAGGGCCGCCTGCAGGCCGCGTACCTGGTCGCCACCAACGACAAGGCGGTCGAGGCCGTGCTGTACGTCCACAACGAGCTGGCGTACGGAAGTGCGGTCAAACGCGGCTTCGAGGAGGAGCTCAAGGAGCTGTGCCCGGACTGCGAGGCGCGGGTCGTGCAGATCCCGATCACCGAGGTCGGCAACAAGGCACCCGAGCGCATCGTGAGCGACCTGCGGGCGAACCCCGGCACCGACGCGATCGCCTTCCAGTCCTCCGCCGTCGCCACCGGCCTGCCCGCCCGGCTCAAGGTGGCCGGTCTGGAGAAGACCCAGATCGTCGGGGCCAACCCGCTGCCGACGAACCTGCAGTACCTGAAGGACAAGCAGGCGACGGTCGAGCTGGGCGCGGACCTCAACACGCTGGCCTGGACCGCCGTCGACACCGCGGCCCGGCTCATCACCAAGCAGCAGCCGCAGCAGAACGTGCTCGACGGCGAGGCTCTGGTGCAGCAGTTCCTGCGCCCGGAGGACATCAGCTTCGACCCGGCGCGGGGCTTCTCCGCCTATCCCGACGTGGCCGACCGGTTCGCGGCGCTCTGGGGCAAGTAGGGCACCCGAAGCCGAGCCCGCGGCGCACCTAGAATGATCGGATGACGAACGGTGAAGGTGCTCCGAGCAGCCGCGATGTGATCCTCGCGGCTGCTCGCACCTTGGTCTCGACCCGCGGCTACGACGGCATGCTCATCTCCGAGCTGTCCGCCCGTTCCGGGCTGCCCGCCAGTTCGATCTACTACCACTTCGGCAGCAAGCTCGGCGTGCTCGGCTCGCTGCTCGAGCGCACCTTCGAGGAGCTGCACGCGTCGTTCCCGAGCCCCTCGTCGTTCGACGGCCACGAGCCGATCGAGCGGTTCGAGCTCTGGTTCACCGCGGCCTGCGCCGCCCTCGACCAGCGGCCCGACTACCTGCGCCTGCTGCTGGCCGTCTCGGCCGGCTCGCTGGCCGACATGGAGCCGGTCCTCGAGATCGCCCGCCGCATCCGGTCCTACGCCCACGCCTCCTGGGTGGACGCCCTCACCCCGGTCTTCGCCCCGCAGAGCGACGCCGACCGGAAGTTCGTCGACGAGCTGGCCGTCATCGGCCGCGCGATGACCGACGGCCTGTCCGTGAGCACCAGCTTCGAGGGCACGACGCACAGCGCGCACGTGGCCCCGTTCGTCGCCCTCGTCCGCGGCCTGGCGGCTCAGCGCGCACAAGCCGGAAGGTGACCGGTGCGCGGCGACAACCTGTACGACGACTTGCTGGCGGCGGCGATCGAGCTCGCGTCGACCAGGATGTCACTCGCGGTCCCGTCGCTGCGGGCGGTCGCCCGGGCGTGCGCCGTCTCGGCCACCGCGGTCTACCGGCACTTCGCCTCGCAGAGCGACCTCAACCAGGCTGTCCTGCTGCGCATCGACGCGTCCTTCGTCGAGGGGGTCGCCGGGGCGGACGATCCTGGCCGGCCGCCGAGGGAACGGCTGCGCGTGCTCGCGCACGGCTATCTGACCTGGGGGCTGGCCAATCCGGGTCTCTACCAGCTGCGCTTCGAGAGCGCTGAGCAGCTGGGTGCCGATCATGTCCACAGCGACGCCGCGGACGCGCTGCTGGGGCGCATCGGTGAGCTCCTGGAGGCCGCGGGGGGCGCGTCGGGACTCACCGCCCAGGATCTGTGGGCCTGCGCGCACGGGGTGGTGTCGCTGCGCATCCACAAGCCCGATCACCCGTGGCCCGAGCAGCCGGCGGTGCAGCTCGACCGGCTGCTCACCACGTGGGGCTTCGCCGGTTAGCCCCGGTGCGGCCGCAGCCGTACGCCGAGATTGGTGGGGAACACCGACAGCGTGACCCGTTCGCCGACCGGGCCGCGGGAGGTGTCCAGCTCGATGGCGAAGTTGTGGCACGCCATGGCGATCAGCAGCATGCTCTCGACCAAGGCCAAGTTGCGGCCGGGGCACAGGCGCGGTCCGCCGCCGAAGTGCCGGGACGGCGGCGCACCGGCCCGGCCCGGCAGCTGGAGCCCCGGCTGGAACTGCCCGGGATCCGTGCCGTCGTCGAGCAGCAGGATGAGCACCGTGCCGCCATCGACCTGCAGTGATTCCGCGCCGAAGGGGACCTCGGCATCCTCGGTGGCCTCCATGATGAGGTAGGGCGAGGGTGGGTTGACCCTCGTCGTCTCCTTCGCGACGGCCTCGACGTAGCTCAGCCTGGACAGCGAGGCCGCGTCGCCGGGGAACGGCCGGTCGCCCAGCACCTCCGCCGTCTCGGCGCGGATCTTCTCCTGCACCTCCGGGTTGGTGGCCAGGTGATACATCGCCCAGGCGACCTGAGCGGCCGTGTTGTCCTCGCCCGCGACGAGCATGTTGACAACGGCGCCGATCGCGTCCCGCTCGGTCAGCGGCTCTCCGCTGTCGAGGCTGTCCTTGACCAAGCTGTCGAGATAGCACGTGGGTGCCTCGCCCGCGCTCATCCGCTGCCTCGCGTCGGCATATCGCTCGGCAATCAGCTCGCCCGCCTCGGCCATCGCGGAGTCGGTGCGGCGGTCGGCGGGGAGGCGGATCAGGCGCCAGTACGGGAGCGGGCTGTACATCCGGCGGACCACCGTCGAGGCGATCAACGGCAGGCGCTGATGCAGGCCGTCCTCGTGCGGCCGCCGGACGGCATCGAGGTCGTGGCCCAGGGTCAGGCTGCCGATCACCTCCAGCGTGTAGCGCATCAGGTCGTCGAGGACCTCGACGCGCTCGTCCGGCCGCGCCATCATCCACTGGTCACGCAGGCGACCGGTCGACCGGACCATGGTGGCGAATGCGTTGCGCAGGGACGTCACGCTCAATCCCGGTACGGCGCTGCGGCGCAGCCGGCGCCAGTCGGCGCCTTCGGCATTGAACAGGCCGTGCCCGCCCAGCTCGTCGATGACGTCGCTGAGGTAACTGGCGCGGCGGAACGTTCCCGGACGCTCGCGCAGCACCGTGTCGATGACGTCCGGCGCCGAGGTGACGACGGCGGTGGCCGGGCCCAGCCGGACCCGGTACGTCGCGCCGCATTGCTGCCGCCACCGGTAGAGCGTGCGGTGCATCGTGCCGCCCCGGGCCAGGGATGGGCCGTGACCCAGAACAGGAAGACCGGGCGGCTCGGGGAGGTCGGCAACGGTGGGCATCAGCGGGCTCCCCCAAGTTGACAGGTGTTAACTTGGGCGGAATCGTAACACTGTCAAGGTCGGACGACCCGGCCCGCAGCGCCGGCAGCGCCGCGGCCGAGCGCTCCGACGCAGGTCCTACGCCTGCGAGAACGGGTTGACCTGGGCGTGCTTGTGGCCCCAGACGCTGGGCATGCCGAAGTCGTGCGGGACGTAGTCGTCGCCGACCTCGATGGCGCCGTAGCCGATCTCGAGGTGGAAGCCGCTCGGGTTCCGCACGTAGAAGGAGATGGCCTTGTCGTTCATGTGGCGGCCGAGGCTGATCGAGATCGGCACCTGGTTGGCCTGCGCGCGGTCGAACGCGCGGCCGATGTCGTCGATCGACCCGTGCTCGATCTCCAGGTGGTGGATCGAGGCCGTGTCGGCGGTGCCGAGCGCGATGCTGTGGTGGGTGGAGTTGCACCGGAAGAAGAACAGGCCGGGCGCCCGATAATCGGTCAGCTTGAACTCGAGCACCGACTCATAGAGCTCGCGCATCTCGGCCAGCTTCGGGCTGGGGACCACCAGGTGCCCGAGCCCGGTGACACCGGGCGTGGCGTCCACGGGCCGGCGGGGGCGGGTCGTCCGCTTCTCGCCGAGCGCGAGCTCGACCCGGAAGCCGGCCGGGTCGGTGAACCACCGCATCGCGACGGCACCGCGAACCGCCGCCTCGTCGGCCGGGGCCTCCTTCACGACGAAGCCGGCCCCGGTCAGCCGCTGGGTCAGCCGCTCCAGCTCGGCGGCGCGGTCGACGACCCATCCGATGTGCCGGGGGCGATCCTCGGCCGATCGGTACAGCGCCAGCCGGTACGTGAAGTCGTCGAGCTCCAGCAGCACGGCCTCGTCGGGGCCGGACTTCTCCCGGGTGGACCCGACGCCGAGGGTGCGGTCGAACAGGTCGGCCCAGGCGGCGACGTCGGTGACGTCGAGGCCGACGTACCCCAGCTTGCTGATTCCCACGGCTACCTCGCGCTCTCGGCGGACAGGAACTCCCGGACGATGTGGTTGAAGTCGGCCGCCCGCTCGTACTGGACCCAGTGGCGGCAATGCGGCAGCACCCGCAGCTCGGCGTCGGGGATGCCGTGCAGGATGCGGCTCGCCCACGTCAGCGGCACGGTCTGGTCCTCGCGGCCCCAGATGAGCAGCGTCTTGGCCCGGATGCGCGGCAGGTCCGGCGTCAGGTCGCCGAACAGGGGCGGGATCGGCAGCTCGGGATGCACGAGCAGACTCGACCGGTAGCGCTCGTCGATCAGCGCCTCGGTGGCCAGGGCCGGGTCGTGGACCATCAGGCGGACGAACTCGGCCATCGCCTCCCGGGACGGCTTCTCGGCCGCCATGTAGCCGAAGAGGTGCTCCAAGCCGATCGGCCACGGCGGCGCGTCGGGCGGCAGGACGCCGCCGGGTGCCATGAGAACCAGGCGGCCGACCCGCTCGGGCTCGGTGATCGCCAGCCGCATCGCCACGCCGCCGCCGTAGGAGTTGCCGACCAGGTGGGCGCGCTCGATGCCGAGGGCGGTCAGCAGCCGCCCGACCGTCTCGGCGGCGTGGAACAGCAGCGGCTGGTCGGTCTTGCGCGGCGAGCCGCCCCAGCCGGGCAGGTCGGGAACGATGTTGCGGTGGTCGGCGAAGGCCGGAAGGTTGCCGCCGAAGTTGCTCATGCCGGTGGCGCCGGGCCCGGAGCCGTGCAGCCAGACCACCGCCGGACCGGAGCCGGACTCGGTGTAGGCCACCTCGGCGTCGCCGAGGTCAACGGAAGTCGTCATGGTTCATCTCCGTCGTCTGTATGTAGCGCTCACTATAATGAGGTCAGGACGCACGCCACAAGGAAGCCGATGCCATGAACACCACCGCTGCGCGGGCCGGCGCACCAGGCCGTGACACCGTCCTCGGCAAGGCCCTGTTGATCCTGCGCGCCTTCACGGTCGAGCGGACCACCCTGACCTTCGCCGAGCTCCAGGCACAGACCGCCCTGCCCCGCGCCACGCTGCACCGGGTCGCCGACGACCTGCTCCGCGCCGGGCTGCTGGGCCGTCGCCACGGGCGCTACCACCTGTCCGGCCTGGTGTTCGAGCTGGGCATGCGCGCCTCCACCGAACGCGGGCTGCTGGACGCGGCCACCCCGTCTCTCGACCGGCTGCGGGATCAGACGCGGGAGACGGTGCACCTGGCCGTGCTCGAGGGCACCGAGGTGCTCTACGTGGCGAAGGTGGGCGGGCGCCGGGCCGTGGAGTCGCCGTCCCGCATCGGCGGCCGGATGCCGCTGCACGCCACCGCGGTCGGCAAGGCCCTGCTGGCCCACTCCCCGGCGGAGCTGCTCGACCGGGTGCTGAGCACGCCCCTGCGGCGCCTGGCACCCCGCACGATCGTCGACGCCGGGATGCTGCGTGCCCAGCTGGGCGTCGCCCGTGCGAAGGCGATCGCCTACGAGTACGAGGAATCGGGCGTGGGCGTCGCCTGTGTCGCCGCGCCCGTCTTCGACGCCGACCGCAGCGTCGTGGCCGCGATCAGCGTCACCGGCCCGGTGCCCGGGTTCACGCCGCCGCTGCACGCCTCCTCGGTGGGCGCGGCGGCCGCCGCCGTCACCGCGGCGATCAGCCGGCGCGGGACGCTCGGGGCCGGCTGATCCGAACAGGATCCCACTGACCGGAACACGAGCCTGGAGCTCGGGCCGCCCCCTCGATCAGGCTGACAGCGTGACCGAGAATCTCCCCTCGCCGGCCCGCGCCGCCGCGCAGCGGCTGCTGACGGCCTTCCGGACCCGGGTCCCCTGCGCGCCCGTGCGTGACCTGATCGGCGCCGCCGACGTCGATGCCGCCTATGCCGTGCAGCAACAGCTCACCGCCGCGCGGCTGGCCGAGGGCGCCACCGTCGTCGGCCGCAAGATCGGCCTCACCTCCCCCGCGGTGCAGGCCCAGCTGGGCGTCGACCGCCCCGACTTCGGCGTTCTCTTCGCCGACATGGACGTCTCCGGCAGCGGGATCGTCCCCCCGGGCCGGCTCCTGCAGCCGAAGATCGAGGCGGAGATCGCCTTCGTGCTCGGGGCGGACCTCGCGGACGGGGACCTGGGTCCCGCCCAGGTACGCGACGCCGTCGAGTACGCGGTGGCCGCGCTGGAGATCGTCGACAGCCGGATCGCGGGCTGGGACATCACGTTCGGTGACACGGTCGCCGACAACGCCTCCAGCGGCATGTTCGCGCTGGGTGCGCTCCGGGTGCCGCTCACCGGGTTCGCCCCCGTCGAGGCCGCGATGGAGCTGACCGTGAACGGCCGGCAGGCGTCCCAGGGCGACGGCTCGGCCTGCCTCGGTGACCCGCTCAACGCGCTGGCCTGGCTCGCGCGCACCGCCCGCGACCACGGCGACCCGCTGCGGGCGGGACAGCTCGTCCTGTCCGGCGCGCTCGGCCCGATGATCCCGGTCGGGCCGGGCGACGTGGTGACCGCCACCATCACCGGCCTGGGGCAGGTCGGCGTCACCTTCGCCACCGGGACAGGAGCCGACGCATGAGCCGGACGAAGGTGGCCGTCATCGGCTCGGGCAACATCGGGACCGATCTGATGATCAAAGTGCTGCGGGTGTCGGAACACCTCGAGATGGGCGCCATGGCCGGCATCGACCCCGAGTCCGACGGGCTGGCCCGCGCGCGTCGTCTCGGCGTGCCCACCACCGCCGGCGGCGTCGACGGGCTGATCGCCATGCCGGAGTTCGGCGACATCGAGATCGTGTTCGACGCGACGTCGGCCGGGGCGCATGTGGCCAACGCCGGGAAGCTCGCACCGTACGGCAAGCGGCTGATCGATCTCACGCCGGCCGCGATCGGGCCGTACGTGGTGCCCGCCGTCAACCTCGGGGAGCACCTCGACGCGCCCGACGTCAACATGGTGACCTGCGGCGGCCAGGCCACGATCCCGGTGGTCGCCGCGATCGCCCGGGTGGCCCCCGTCCCGTACGCCGAGATCGTCGCGTCGATCGCCGCGAAGTCCGCCGGACCGGGCACGCGGGCCAACATCGACGAGTTCACCGAGACCACCGCGCAGGCCATCATGGCCGTCGGCGGGGCGCAGCGCGGCAAGGCGGTGATCATCCTCAACCCGGCCGAGCCGCCGCTCATCATGCGCGACACCGTGCTGGCCCTGGTGGCCGCGCCCGACGAGACGACGCACGCGCAGATCCGGGCCTCGGTCGAGAAGATGGTCGCCGACGTCGCCGCGTACGTGCCCGGCTACCGGCTCAAGCAGCGCGTGCAGATCAACCCGGTCCCGGCCGGGCAGCCGGTGCACACACTGCTCGCCGAGCGGCCTTCCGCCGCGCCCACGCACCAGGTCACCGTCTTCCTCGAGGTCGAGGGCGCGGCGCACTACCTTCCGGCGTACGCCGGGAATCTGGACATCATGACCTCGGCCGCCATCCGGGTCGCCGAGCGCATCGCTCAGCGGAAGGAGACCGCCCGATGACCCGGGTCTTCCTGCAGGACGTGACCCTCCGCGACGGCATGCACGCCATCCGGCACAGCCTCGAGCCGGCAACCGTCGGACAGATCGTGGCGGCGCTCGATGCCGCCGGGGTCGACGCGATCGAGGTGGCCCACGGCGACGGCCTGGCCGGCGGCAGCCTCACCTATGGACCGGGCAGCCACACCGACGCCGACTGGATCACGGCCGCCGCCGCGTCGCTGCGCAACGCGCGCCTCACGACGCTGCTGCTGCCCGGGATCGGGACCATCGACGACCTCGAGCACGCGTACGAGCTGGGGGTCCGCTCGGTCCGGGTGGCCACCCACTGCACCGAGGCCGACGTCTCCGCGCAGCACATCGCGACCGCCCGCGAGCTGGGCATGGACGTCTCCGGCTTTTTGATGATGAGTCACATGACCGACCCGGCCACGGCGGCCGGGCAGGCCAAGCTGATGGAGTCCTACGGCGCCCACTGTGTCTACATCACCGACTCCGGCGGGCGGCTGATGATGAACGACGTCCGGGAACGGGTGCGGGCCTACCGCGACGTCCTCGACCCCGGCACCGAGATCGGCATCCATGCGCACGAGAACCTCTCGCTGTCGGTGGCCAACTCGGTGGTCGCCGTCGAGGAGGGCGTGACCCGGGTCGACGCCTCGCTCGCCGGTCAGGGCGCCGGGGCGGGCAACACCCCGCTCGAGGCGTTCGTCGCGGTGGCCGACCTGCACGGCTGGGACCACGGCTGCGACCTGTTCGCGCTGCAGGACGCGGCCGACGACCTGGTCCGCCCGCTGCAGGACCGGCCGGTCCGGGTCGACCGCGAGACGCTCACCCTCGGCTACGCCGGCGTGTACGGGTCCTTCCTGCGCCACGCCGAGACAGCGGCCGAGCGCTACGGCACCGACGTGCGCACGTTGCTCGTCGAGGCGGGCCGGCGACGGCTGGTCGGCGGTCAGGAGGATCTGCTCACCGACATCGCGCTCACCCTGACCGCGGCGGGGAAGACACCTGAGTCACATCGCCGGACGCCGTGAACGCAGGCGTGACAGCCGGTCGTCGACAAGGGAGACGCCCGTAACCGCGGACTCGTCATCGCGGAGAGGAAGCGACTCCCTTGAACACCTTCATCACAGCCGATCCCCACCCGGCGTACGCCCGATGGCGCGCCGAAGGCCCGATCCGGCAAGTGCCGCTGCCCGGCGGCGAGCAGGTGTGGCTGGTCACGGAGTACGAAACCGGCCGCCAGGCGCTGGCCGATCCCCGGCTGTCCAAGGCGCCCCGCGACGCCGGCTCGTACTCCGAGACCGACCGCGCGCTCAACATGCACATGCTCTCGGCCGACCCGCCCGACCACACCCGGCTGCGCAAGCTGCTGTCGGGCGCGTTCACCAGCCGGCGCATCGAGTCGCTGCGCCCGCGCGTCGAGCAGATCACCGACACGCTGCTCGACGAGATGAGCGCACACGAGCAGGCCGACCTGCTGAACGCGTTCACCGTCCCGCTGCCGATCCAGGTCATCTGCGAGCTGCTGGGGATCCCGGACGCCGACCGCGACACGTTCCGCGTCTGGTCGGGGCACATCGTCGCCGGCGTCGACCCGACCGGCGAAGTGACCAGCCAGACGCTGCAGTCCACCACGACGGCCTTCCTGGCGTACATCCGGGATCTGCTGCGGCAGCGCCGGACCCGCCTCGGCGACGACCTGCTCTCCGGCCTGATCGCGGTGCGCGACGACGAGGACAGGCTCTCCGAGGACGAGCTGACCTCCATGGTCTTCATGCTGCTGATCGCCGGCACCGAGACGACCGCCAACCTGCTCGGCAACGGCAGCTTCCTGCTGCTCAGCGAGCGCGAGCGCTGGGAGCGGCTGCGCCTCGGGCGGGAGCTGCTGCCCGAGGCGATCGAGGAGTTCCTCCGCTACGAGAGCTCGCTGAAGTTCTCCACCGGCCGGATCGCCGCCGAGGACTTCGAGCTGGCGGGCGCGCCGATCAGGGCCGGTGACGTGGTCATGGTCAGCCTGCTCGCCGTGAACCGCGATCCGTCCCGGTTCGACAGTCCCGGCGAGCTTCGCCTCAGCCGTACGCCGAACTCGCACCTGGCGTTCGGCCACGGGATCCACCGGTGCATCGGCGCGCCCCTGGCCCGGATGGAGGCGATGATCGCGTTCGACCGGCTGCTCACGCGGTTCCCCCGGCTCCGCCTCGCCGTCCCTGCGGAGCAGGTGACGTGGCGGCCGCGGCTGCTGATCCGGGGCCTCGACGCACTACCCGTGCACACCGGCGCCCGGCGCTAGCACCGCGGGATCGGGGCGGCCGGCCTCGACCTCGGCGTCGAAGTACCAGAGGTCGATCCCGCCCCGCGCGGGATCCCAGGTCGGCCGCACCTCCCGCCCGTACCGCCGGCCCAGCTCCACCAGCGTCATCGCGTCCGGCGACCAGCCGTGCCCGGACATCCACGCGTGCGGCGGGGTGGGCGGGCCGTACCGCAGCACCGAGGCGAGCCGGCGCAGCCCGTCGTCGGACGCGGACTCCACGGTCAGACGGGAGCCGATCGGCTGCGCGATCTCGACGTAGCACCGGCTGCCGGGAGCGGACAGCTCGCGGGCCCGGCTCATCAGCAGATCAGCCTCGGTACGGCTCAGATAGACGGTCAACCCCTCGGCCACCCACGCGGTCGGGCGCGACGGCTCGAACCCCGCGGCGAGCAACGCGGCGGGCCAGTCACCGGCCAGGTCGACCGGCACCGGCGTCCGCGTGGCGATCGGCTCGAGCCCGGCCGCCCGCGCGGCCGCCGCCTTCAGCGCGAGCCCGCCGGGCAGGTCCAGCTCGAAGACGCGCCGGCCGGCCCAGGGCATCCGGTAGGCCCGCCCGTCGAGACCGGCGCCCAGCAGCACCACCTGGTCGAGGCCGGACGCCGTCAGCGCGCGGTCGAAGTGCAGGGTACGCAGCACGACGAGGTCGCCCATCAACTCGGTCGTGCCGTTCATCTGCCCCGGCATGGAGTCGAAGCGTGGCCGCTCCCCCGGCTCGGCCAGCCCGAGCCGGACCAGGAGGGCCTCGGCGAGCGGATCCCGGAAGGCGGGCCGGGCGGACAGCGACTCGGCGGCGCGATGGGCGGCGACGACGACGGCAGTCCACTCGACTCCGTCGGGCAATGTTGGTGTCTCAGTCACGCCTCGTTCGACGTCGGCGGTGCACCGCGCTGTTCACGCATCCGGCCTCATGTACCCGGCGTCACGTGGGAGACAGAACGTTCTCTTCTCTGCTATGGTCGGCGAGCCGGAGGCCTTGGTCGCCGGTGCCGTCGAACACGGAAGGACTTCCGTCATGATCCGCGTCATGATCGCCGACGATCAGCCGCTCGTCCGCGCCGGCCTGCGCATGGTCCTGGCCCAGCAGCCCGACCTCACCGTCGTCGGCGAGGCCGGCGACGGCCGCAGCGCCATCCAGCAGTACTGCGACCTACGCCCGGACGTCGTCCTGATGGACACGCAGATGCCACGGCTGGACGGCATCGCCGCGACCCGGGGCATCGTGGCCGCGCGGCCGGTCGGCGGCCCCGCCCCCCGGGTGCTGATCATGACGGAATGTGACATCGACGACTGCCTCTACGAAGCACTCGAGGCCGGAGCCTCCGCCATCCTCAACAAGGACTGCGAGCCCACCGAGCTGATCCAGGCCATCCACCTCATGGCCGACACCGAGGCTCTGCTGCCACCCAGCATCAGCAAACGCCTCATAGCCAGCTTCATCGAGGCCCACCCGCGCCGCCATCCCGTCCTGCCCGGCATCCTGGACATGCTCACCGCCCGCGAACGCGAAGTGCTCGAACTCATGTCCACCGGCTTCTCCAACGCCGAGATCGCGGCCGCCCTGGTCATCTCCGAGCAGACCGCCAAGACCCACGTCAGCCGCGTCCTGACCAAACTCCACCTCCGTGACCGCGTCCACGCCGTCGTCTTCGGCTACGAGAGCGGCCTGGTCCGGCCCGGCCGGCATTGAATGCCCCGTTCCCCCAGCACAACGCGCCCCGGCGCCCCGGCGTTCACCCCGATCCGACGCCGTCGCCGCGGGCTACCGTAGGCGCGGTGGACATCATCGACGCCGTTGTCGCCGGTCTGCGCAGCGGAGAGGCCTACGGGCGGCGGATAGGACTGCGCGGCGCGTGGGGCATGCGCTTCCCCGCGGTCAGCGGCACGGGCTTTCACGTGATCCTCGCCGGCGACGGCTGGCTCACGACCCGCGACGGGACACCGACGGCGGTCCACCCCGGCGACGTCGTGCTCGTCCCGCACGGGGCCGAGCACGCGCTCTGCCACGTCCCCGCGGGACCCGAGGGCCTCCCCGACTTCACCCAGGCCGGCGACCTGGCCGGCCCGGCACCCGACTTCGCGTTCTTCTGCGGGCTCTACCGCCGGCACCGGGCGCCGACGCACCCGTTCCTGGCCCGCATGCCCGACCTGGTCGTCATGCGCCCCGAGGGCGACCACACCGACCTGCGCGGTGGGGACTCTCCGGCGCCGAACGGATCGTCGACGCGGGGTGCGGCAACGGCGAGGTGGCGGCCGACTTGGCTGCCCGCTTTCCCGATGCGGAGGTCATCGGGACCGACCACTCGCCCGATGCGATCGCCGATGCGATCCAGCGCCATCCTGACGGCCGCGCGGAGTACCGGGTAGCCGACATCCTGCATCTGCCTTTCGGTGATGACTCGTTCGGCGCTGTGCGCTGTGAGCGCGTGACGCAGCACCTGACGGAACCGGACAAGGCGATTGCCGAACTGGTCCGCGTGCTGCGCCCTCGCGGCCGTTTGCTGCTGATCGACACCGACTGGGACTCGATGCTCCCGGACGGCTCCTCCACGCTGCTTCGCGAGAGGACACCCGAGGTCATCGCGATCCTCACCGGCCAGGTGAGCAAGGGCGACCGTACAGCCGGCCGCACCCTGCATCGCCGGATGATCCAGACCGGCTTGACCGACGTTCAGGCGGAACCCGTCACGCTGGTCTTCGACGTCCTCGCCGACGCGAACCAGCTCCTGCCTCTCGACCGTCACATGGTCATGGGCATCATGGGCGACCACCCGGCGGCCGGCCTTTGCTCCGCATGGCTCGACGCCCTCGACGAATGCGTCGCCGATCACACCTTCCTGGCGACGCTGACCATATGGGTAGCGAGCGGATCCAAGGCGGGGGTCCCGCAGCCCTGACCACGAACGTTCGCGGTGAGGGCTGTGAGCACCACCGGGAAAGGCCGGTCCCGGCCCTCACCGCATCGGAACGGCGATCCGGTACGGATCAGAACGGCAGCGGGATCGCGCGGAAAACCCCGGCCGGGTCGTAGCGATCCTTGAGCGCCCGCAGACGGCCGGCGTTGCCGCCGAAGCCCAGCGGAATCTGGTCCACGGCGTCCGGCCCGAGCAGGTTGGGGTAGCCGCCCTCCAACGCGTACGGCTGAAGCGCCGCCGAAAGATCCCGCGCCCACTGCCGCTGCACCGGCGATTCGTTCGTGTCGGTCCAGACCGAGATGATCTCCACCATGTGATGGGGTACGCGGGTGCCGAACGCGCTGGCCCCGGGCGCGACCCGGGCGGCGGCGCCGTGGAACGAGTGCAGGGCGACCGCGGTGAACGGCGAGGGCTTGCGCGCGACGTGCTCGATCAGGGCTGCGGCGACCTCGTCGCTGATCGTCGGCACCGACCGGGTGCTGATCTCCACCTGCCGTCCGTACGGGAACATCGCGCCCAGCTCGGCCGCGCCGTCGGCGAGGCGTTTCTCGGCGATCATCGCCATGGCCGGCGTCCCCAGCCGGGTCAGTGCGTACACGGGTCCGTCCTCGGCCAAACCCGTTTCCCGCGGGCCCACCCAGGTCGGCGACAAGAGCACCACCGGCGCCCCGTCCGGGCCGCTGAGCAGAGCGGTCTGCACCGTCAGCTCGTCCGGCATCTCCTCGTGCAGCTCCCGCAGGTTCTTCAGCACCTGACCGGCCTGATCGAACGGATAGATCACAGTGCCGCCCACGACCGACGGGACCCGATGGACATTGAACCGGGCCTCCACCACGACGCCGAAGTTCCCGCCCCCGCCACGCAGCGCCCAGAGCAGGTCCTCGTCGGCCTCGACGACGGAACCGTCGGCCAGGGCCACCGTGGCGGCGGCCAGGTTGTCGGCAGCCAGGCCGAAACGCCCGCTCAGCGGCCCGTACCCGCCGCCCGTGGCCAGCCCCACCATGCCGACCGAGTCCACCGTGCCGGTCACCGCGACCAGCCCGTGCTCGCCGGCGGCCGACAGGAGCTCGCCGACACTCGTCCCGCCACCGACCGTGGCCAGCCCGGCTGCCGGGTTCACTCGGACACCGTTGAGGCCGGACAGATCGAGCACGAGCCCGCCCGGGCGCAGCGCGCGTCCAGCCCAGTCGTGGCCCCGCCCGTAGACCGTCAGCGGCACGCCCACCCGCTGCGCGGCCATGATGCCGGCCTGAACGTCGCTGGTCTCCAGGCACCGGATCACTGCCGCCGGGCGATCGGTCACCGCGGCGTTCCACGGCGGCACGGCCGCGCCGATCGCCTCGCCGGTCCCGATCCGCTCCGGCCGCACGTGACTGGTCAGTGCGGCCACGATCTCGTCGGCCGACACTTCATGGTTGTGTGGCATCGGTGCTCAACTCCTCGGCTTGCCTTGCGGATCGTCGGGTGCGGGCGGCCCTGGTGAATCCGCCCGCACGTCCGTACGACGTCCGCCGGCGTGTCCGGCGTTCATCGCCGTTCTCAAGCCGTACCTGACCGTCTGCGGGCCTCGCCCGCTGGTCGTGTCCCAGCTCAGAACATCGGCTTGCGGACGAGGGCCCCTGCCGGCTCAGGCGACGAGCTCGTCGAAGCGCATGTTCGGCTGCCCGCTCGAGGCGCGGATCCCGCCGTCGATCATGAGGTGCGCGCCGTTGATGAACGACGCGTCGGCGCTGGCCAGGAAGGCGATGGCAGCGGCGACGTCCGAGGGCTGGGCGAGGCGGCGCATCGCGATCCGCTCGAGGTAGCCGTCATGGATCTCGGTCCGCGCGATCTGCGGCGCCGCCATGTCGGTGGCGGTCAGCGTCGGGTGCACGGCGTTGACTCGGACGCCCTCGGGCCCGTGGTCGAGCGCCATCACGTTCGTCAGGTTGGTGACCGCGCCCTTCGACGTGTTGTAGGCGGCCAGGCCCCAGTCCCCGCCGAACCCCGACAGCGACCCGACGTTCACGATGCAGCCGCCCACGGCGCGCAGGTGCGGCAGCGCGGCCCGGGAGCAGAAGAAGATGCCGTCGACATTGGTCGCCATGACCCGGCGCCACGCCTCGGCGTCCACCTGCTCGACCGTGCCCACCACCAGGATGCCGGCGTTGTTGACGAGCACGTCGAGGCGCCCGTGCCGCGCCACCACCCCGTCGATGACCGCGGCGATCCCCGCCTGGTCCGACACGTCGCCGACCACGGCCTCGACCACACCGTCGGCGCTCGCGGCCAGCTGCTTCAGCGTCTCCTCGGTCCGCCCGACGGCGATCACCGTCGCACCCTCGGCCGCGAACCGCTGCGCCGTCGCCGCGCCGATTCCCACCCCGGCACCGGTCACGATCACGACCTTGCCCGCGAAGCGCCCGTCAGTCATTGGTGTCCCCTCACATCTCCGATGTGGTGGCTGCCGCGGCAACCACCTCTCCCGACGCCAATGCTTGCGGCACGTTCCGCGATGTACCAGGTGCGAGGGGGGCCGTGCTGCTCCCCTCCTCGCCCCTCGTTGCCACCGCTGCCGCAGCGTTCGTCCGGTGACGGCTGGAACCCGCGCGGGGAGCTGCGCCGATCGCGCCGGGCCGGTCGGTCACCCGGCCCGGGTGGGCACGGGCAGCGACGCCAGGGGTACGTGGTGCTGGCCGGCGTGCATGTCGCGGTCGGTCAGGCTGCCCTGGACGACCGGGCGCGGGAAGGAGATCTTCACGACGTTCAGCGCCGGGATGCGGAAGATCTGCACGGTGTCCGCGGCGATGCCGTAGAGGCGGGCGATCAGCTCGGCGTCCACGAAGGCGACCGCCTCGAAGCCGGCGCCGTCGCGCATGAACAGTTCCATGGTCGTCCAGAACGGGCCGGCATTCTTCGACCGCACCTCGACAGCCAGGTCGGCGATCGTCTCAGACATCCGAGTCCTCCCAGACAGTGCGGAACAGCTCCGCCGGCGAGTCGACGGCGACGACGTGGTTGAGCACGAACTCGTAGGCCGCGCCGCGCTCGGTCTCGGCGGGCGAGAACGGGAACGCCAGGCTGGGCAGGAAGGCCATGTCCGGGGTCGGCAGGTGCAGCATCAGCGGGTTCGCTATCTTCGCGATCGCCGTGGCCGTCTCCTGGTCGGCGGCGCTGACCAGGAGCATCACGCCCACCTCCCGCGGCGGCGATGCGGGCGGCGGCTCGATCGCGCCGAGCACCGCGTTGTGTCCGTACAGGCGGATGTCGAAGGCATAGTCCCCGGCGCCCAGGGCGAGGGTCTGGGTGACGCGCTCGGTGAGGATGCGGCGCAGCAGGGCGGCCCACGTGTCGATGCGCGCCAGGATGTGCGGGTCGCGGATGGCGGTGAACGACATCGTCTCGTAGCCGGTGATCCGCGCCCCCTCGAGCTTGTTGGTGTACTGCTCGGCGACGGCGAAGACTGACCCTTCGACGCGTACGCGGCGGTCGTCGAGGGCGGTGTAGACGGCATCGGCGACCTCCAGCGTGCCGGCCGGCTCGCGCATCGAGAACGGGTTCACTGTCTCGTAGAGCATGTGTGCGGCGACCGTGTGCGGCGTGCAGGCGTTGCCCGGGTCCAGCGGCTCGATGGTGAAGCCGGTCGCGTCGACAGTGGCGAAGACGCCGCTGGAACGGGGGTCGGTGGTGCACTGCGCGCCGCACTCGACGATCTTCGCGGCGTGCCAGACCGGTCCGGCCGGCATCCCGTGCAGCAACGGGAAGGCAGCCGCCACCGCGGTGTCGGTGGCCCGCCCGGCCAGCACCACGTCAGCGCCGGCCGCGAGCGCGTCCGCGATCGGCTCGTGGCCCATCATCGCCACGATGTGCGTGCAGCTCTCCACGGTCGGCAGATCGAGCTCGCCGGCCGGTGGCAGCGGCCGGATCCGGTCCTGCCCGAGGTACTCCTTGAGGTCGGCGGCCCGCTGCTCCGCGTAGATGGTCGCCACCCGCAGCGACAGGTGCTCCTCGGCCAGCACCGAGCGGGCGATGCCGGCGACCCAGTCGACGCCCGCGTCGGTGCCACTGGTGCCGCACGACCCCACGATCAGCGGGATGCCGGCCCGGGCCGCGGCGCGCAGCAGGATGCGCAGGTCGCGCTTGACCGCCGCGGCGGTCGTCTTGGCGGTGCCGGTGCCCAGATAGTACGGGCCGGAGTCGGTCGAGCCGCCGTCCACGGCGATCACGTCGGCGCCGAGCTCGATGCCGCGGTCGACGATCTCGGCGGGGAAGCCCGCGCCGAGCATGCCCGAGGGCACGAGGATGCGTACGGAGGTCATGGTGCCTTCCTCGGCTCGGTGATCAGGTGGGCGTTGACGGCTGACGCGGGATGGCCGGCCAGCGCGGCGACCAGCTCCTTGGCGCCTTCGAGTCCGGCGGCGCGGCGGGCCTCGGTGGTCTGCCCGGCCATGTGCGAGAACACGGTGATGCCCGGCACGGTGCGCAGGATGCTGTCGGCGGGCAGCGGCTCGACGTCCACGACATCGAGTGCCGCGCCGCTCAGGTGTCCGCTGCGCACGGCGGCGACCAGCGCCGCCTCGTCCACGATCGGACCGCGGGCGGTGTTGATCAGATAGGCGCCTCGCTTCATGCGCGCGAAGGCCGCGGCGCCGAGCAGGTGCCGCGTACGGTCGGTGAGCGCCGTGTGCACCGACACCACGTCACTGTCGTGCAACATCTCGCCGAGCTCGACGAAGCGGACCGGCGTGGCACCGCGTGCCTGCGGCGCGACGCCTGTCGTACACAGCACCCGCATGCCGAAGGCGTCGGCCAGCACCGCGGTCCGCCGGGCCGCCGCGCCCCAGCCGATCAGGCCGAGCGTCTTGCCCCGCAGCTCGGTACCGTCCTCGCGCGGCCAGCCTCCGGCCGCGACCCCGGTGGCCATCGGCACCAGCCGGCGCGCGTGGGCGAGCAGCAGCCCGATCGTGTATTCGGCCACCGCGTTGGCGTTGATCCCGGGCAGGTTGCTCACGGTGATGCCCAGCTCGGCCGCCGCGGCCACGTCGACCGAGTCGTAGCCGACGCCGGTGCGCACGACCGCCCGCAGGTCCGGCGCGTCGCGCAGGACGGCCCCGGTCATCGGCTCGTTGGCGATCAGCGCGCCCTCGGCGCCGGCCAGCGCCGCGATCAGCTCGTCCGGCCGGCGTCGCCCGCGCATCGGCGCGTGCCGCGTGGTGAAGCCCAGCCCGGTCAGGTAACGGTCCACCTCGTCGGCGGGGACGAGATAGTCGGTCGTGATGAGAATGCTCGGCATTGCTTCCTTCCGGTGTCGGATGCGACGGGTGTCAGAGCGCGCCGGCGGGCACGGCCTCCTGGCGACGGTGCAGCCGGTCCAGGCGCAGGACGACCAGGACGGCGAGGGCGGCGAGCACCGCGATGTCGAGCAGCATCCAGTTCCAGCCGGTGAGGTCGGTGACGCCGCCGATCAGCGCCGGACCGGCGAAGCCGCCCAGATACCAGGTGACCGCGTACAGGCCGGTGTAGGTGCCCAGCACGCGGCTGGTCGGCGCCAGGTTCCACAGCGCCACCGCGGCATTGATGGTGAAGGCGGCCGCTCCGACACCGGCGACACAGAAGGCGATGACCGTGCCGGTTACGGTCTGCAGCAGGGTGCCGGCGATCATGGCGGCGGCGAAGAGTGCCATGCCGGCGGCGATGGTGCGCAGCCGGCCCACGCGTTCGGCGAGCACCGCGGCGGGATACGCGGCGAGCAGGTAGGCGACGCCGCTGGGCAGCGTGAGACCGCCCGCGTCGCCGCGGCTCAGGCCGAGCGCCTCCATCCCGTACGGGGTGATCAGTGACCGCGACGCGAACCAGGCCCCGCCGAACAGCAGGACGGTGAGCAGCAGGAGCAGCCTGCGGCGATCGTGGTCGGTGACCAGCCCGGCGACGACCTGGCGCAGCGGCACCCGCGCCGGGCCCGACGGTCCGGCGGCCCGGTCCTCGGCCAGCGCGGCCTGATAGCCCCGCGACCGGCTGTCGCGCACCTTGGCGATCAGCACGCCGCTGACCGTCAGCAGAATCGCCGCCGGGATGACGAACGCCGCCCGCGGGTGCTCGTCGACCACGAACACGCTGATCAGCGAGGCCACGATGATGGTCAGGGAGGTGGCGATCTTCACCACCGCGTTGGCCCGGCCGCGGCGCTCGGGCGAGATGAAGTCGGGCACGAGGCACTCGGCCAGCGGTCGCGTGGTGTTGGCCAGCAGCGCGTACAGGACCATCACCGTGACCAGGGCGATGAGCGAGGTGGTCCACGGCAGGAAGACGAAGACGACCGCGGCCAGCGGCATGCCGACCGCGAGATACGGCACGCGCCGGCCCCAGCGGGTGCGGGTGCCGTCCGAGCGGTTGCCGATCCAGGGCTGGATGACGATGCCCAGCAGGTTGTCCAGGCCCATGAACAGGCCGATCAGCCCGGCACTGGCAACGTGCTCGCGCAGCAGGGCGGGCACCTGGTTGTCGTAGAAGTTCCAGGTCGACTCCAGCGCGAAGAACGTCAGAGCCACGTAGAACATGAGCAGGCGGTGGGATGTGGCGCCGGTGCGGACCGATGTTTCGACCATGTCGCCTCCGTGTGTCGCAGGCCACAGTAATTTGCTACAGCAAAATAAACAACTGACTCAAAGCAATTAGCGGTGGCACGCTAGAGTGCGGGCATGACGACAGCCGAGACCCTTGCCGACCGGGCGTACCGTCATGTCCGCGCCGCGATCGCCACCGGCGAGCTCGCCGCCGGGGACAAGGTCACCGAGCGCGGCATGGCCGAGCGGCTGCGGATCAGCCCCACCCCGGTCCGCGAGGCGCTGCGCCGGCTGGAGCTCGACGGCCTCATCGAGCGGATCGGGCCGCGCACGGTGCTGGTGAGCGCCATCCACCAGGCCGCCATCGACGACCTGGCCGAGGTCGAGGTCGGCCTGCGCGGCCTGATCGCCCGGTTCGCCGCCCGCCACGCCACCGCCGAGCAGCTCGACGCCCTCGACGAGATCCTCGACCGCGCCGACGACCTGCTGATCCTCGCCAAGGAACGACGCCGGCAAGGGCAGCCGGCCGATCGGCACCTGACCGCGCTGCTCGACACCATCCAGGAGTTCAACGACACCGTCAGCGCCTGCGCCCACAATCCGATCCTGGTCCGGCTCCTGGAGCAGAGCCAGGTGTTCGCCCGCGAGGAGCGCCGCGAGCGGGTGCTCCAGCAGGTGGCCCAGGACGACACGTTCGGGCTCGACCGCTACACCAGCCACCGCGCCCTGGCCAAGGCCCTGCGGGCGGGCGACTCGGCCGCCGCGGAGCGCATCGCGACCCAGGACGTCCAGGGTGGACTCGCCGCGCTGCGGGACGGCGGACGGCAGGCCCGGAAGGCGGCCCGCGTTGCCCGATGAGGAAAGTTCCGTGCGCAGTCACCGCATCGCCGTCATCCCCGGTGACGGCATCGGCACCGAGGTCGTCCCCGCCGGGCTGGAAGCGCTGCGGGCCACCGCCGGGCGCTTCGGCATCGGGCTCGAGTTCGACACCTTCGACTTCGCCAGCGCCGCCTACTGGCAGCGCCACGGCACCATGCTGCCGCCGGACTGGGAGCAGATCCTCCGCCAGTACGACGCCATCTACTTCGGCGCCGTCGGCTGGCCCGAGGTCGTCCCCGACCACGTCTCGCTCTGGGGCAGCCTGCTGCGGTTCCGCCGGGTCTTCGACCAGTACGTGAACCTGCGCCCGTGCCGCCTCATGCCCGGCGTGCGCAGCCCGCTGGCCGGACGGCAACCCGGCGACATCGACTTCGTCGTCGTCCGCGAGAACACCGAGGGCGAGTACTCCAGCGTGGGCGGCCGCATCTTCGAGGGCACCGAGCGCGAGACCGTGCTGCAGGAGACCGTCATGACGCGCGTCGGTGTCGACCGCGTGCTGCGCTTCGCCTTCGAGCTGGCCGAGCGCCGCCCGGCCCGGCACCTGACGTCGGCCACCAAGAGCAACGGCATCTCGATCTCGATGCCCTACTGGGACGAGCGAGCCGCCGCCATGGGGCAGCAGTTTCCCGGCGTACGCCTCGACAAGTTCCACATCGACGCCCTGGCGGCCCAGTTCGTGCTGCACCCCGACTGGTTCGATGTCGTCGTCGCCAGCAACCTGTTCGGTGACATCCTCTCCGACCTCGGGCCGGCCTGCACCGGCACACTGGGCATCGCCCCCAGCGCCAACATCAACCCCGACGGCACCGCGCCGAGCCTGTTCGAACCGGTGCACGGCTCGGCCCCCGACATCGCCGGCCGGGGCATCGCCAACCCGATCGGCCAGATCTGGTGCGGCTCGATGATGCTCGACCACCTCGGCCACCCCGAGGCAGCCGCCCACCTGCTCGGCGCCGTCGAAGACGTCCTGGCCGCCGGCCCCGGCGACGCCCCGCTGACCCCCGACCTGCACGGCACCGGGACGACCGCCGAGCTGGGCCGCGCGATCGCCGAACGCGTCACGGCCCGCTGACCGACCCGACCGGCGTACGCCGTCACCCGCGACCCGATGAGCGCCGGGCCGTCACCGAGCGGTCGGCGCCAGGTTGACGTACAACCGGGAGAGGCCTCGTGATGCTTGACCGGCCTTCCAGGCGAGCGCCGACGGGTCCTCGGCCGGTTCCGCGGCCGGGAACCGCTCCACCAGCCCGTGCAGGGCCTCGGTCAGCTGCAGGCGGGCGAGCGGCGCCCCGATGCACCGGTGGACTCCGTGGCCGAAGGTGAAGTGCCGGGCGGTCGCCTCCCTCCTGCGGCGGTTCGCGTCGACGACGGAGACCAGAACCGGGTCCCCCGCTTCGACGGTCCGGCCCGCGATGGACATCCGCTCGACCGCCACGCGGGGGAACATCACCGACAGGGCCGGGCTGAGCCGCATGATCTCCGCCACGGCGACCGGAGTCAGCGACGGATCGGCGCGCAGCAGGGCGGCCAGCTCGGCGCTGCTCAGCACGCTCAGGATGCACAGGCTCAGCTGGTTGGCCGTCGTCTC
>NZ_JAUQWH010000144.1 GCF_030757795.1 Actinoplanes oryzae | reverse complement strand
GGTCGGCGATCGTCTCCTCCAGGCTGGCGGCGATGGCCGCGAAGTGCTGCTCGTCCCGGGCGATCAGCCCCGGCTGCGCCTTGGCGGCGAGCCGCCCGGGCAGGTCGAACGCGGTGATGGTCGGCATGGCACAAATCCCCCATTTGGCCAGGAAACTGGCTTCGACCGTGCATTGTGCGCCCCCACCCGGGTCTTGCGGCAAGACCCCCGGTGCGATATAGGTTAAAAAGGGCGAGGGAAGGCTTCATCGCCCGGCCGGCGTGCCGATGTCCGCTGGCATGTCTGATCATTCGTGGCGGCTGCCGCGCGGCGCTCGCCTGACCCCGGAGTCGTTCGAGGCCCGGCACGTCATCCTGCAGGCGCTGCTCTGGGCGCACCTGCCGGCGCTGCTGCTCCTGGGCCTGCTCGGCCCGCGCCCCGCCGCCGAGGCCGCGGTGGCCGTCGCGGTCATCGCCGTGCTCGCCGCCGCCGGCCGCGCCGCGAGCACCCCGGCCGCCCGGTCCGCGCTCACCAGCCTCGGCCTGATCAGCACCTCCTTCGCCGCGATCCAGCTGTCCGGCGGCATGACCGCCATGCACCTGCACCTGTTCGGCATCCTGGTCTTCGTCGCGCTCTACCAGCAGTGGGGGCCCCTGCTCGGCACGGTCGCCCTGGTGGTCGTCCACCACGGGGTGCTCGGGCTGATCGAGCCGCAGCTCGTCTTCGGCGAGCACCTGCACACCACGGCGATGCTGGTCGGCATGGTGGCGCTGCACGCGGGCTGCGTGGCGCTGGAGGTCGCCGGGATCCTGGTCTTCTGGCACTTCGCCGAGGTCTCCGAGCGCGAGGCCCGCCTCCGGTCCGACGAGGCCGGCCGGGCCCGCCAGCAGCAGGCCGACGCCGAGCGGCAGGCGCAGCTGCGCGAGGCCGAGGGAGCCCGGACCCTGGCCGAGCGCAACGCCGGCCGGTCCCGCCAGATCGCTGCGGACGCGGCCACGGTCGCCGGCGGGGCCCGGGAGGCGATCGCCGCGGTCGCCGCCGTGGACGCCGAGCTGGCCGCCCTCACCGCCGCCGTGCACGCCATCGCCGACCGCTCCGCGCACGCGGCGGGCATCGCGGCCACCGGCGAGCAGGCCGCGCAGGAGGCCGCCCGGCGCATCGACAGCCTGGAACGGTCGGTCACCGAGATCGCCGAGGTCAACGGCATCATCGCCCAGCTCGCGGGGCAGACCAACCTGCTCTCCCTCAACGCCACGATTGAGGCGGCCCGGGCCGGCGACCTGGGCAAGGGCTTCGCCGTCGTGGCCGGCGAGGTCAAGAAGCTGGCCACCGAGACGGCCGAGTCGGCCGGCCGCGTCGGCACGGTCGTGGACGCGATCGTGGCGCAGACCGGCGCCGTGGCGGGCGGCTTCGCCTCCACGGCCGCCACCGTGTCGGAGATCAGCCAGGTCCAGGTGGACATCGCCGCGTCGGTCGAGGAGCAGGCCGCCGTGCTGGGCGAGGTGACCCGGCAGCTGGCGGCCGCGTCGCAGGCCGCGCGGGCGGTCCTCACCGGCCTGGACGAGCTGACCGCGCACGCCTCGCTGTAGTCCTCCCCGGCTCGCCGGGGTGCCCCAGGCGGTCATGCCGTGATCTCCGGCCTTCCTGCCATGGTCTTCCCCAGGCGCTCCGGCCGTCCTGGCCATGGTCTCCCCGGGCGCTCCGGCCGTCCTGCCATGGTCTTCCCGGGCGGGCCCCGGTAACCTGCGTCGATGACCGACGTCAGCCACGTACGCGTCTCGGACGCCGATCGGAACGGCGTGATCGCCCGACTGCAGGACGCGACGGCCGAGGGACGCCTGAGCCTGGACGAGCTGGACGAGCGCATCGCGACGGCGCTGGCCGCCCGCACCTGGGCCGACCTCGATCCGCTGGTGGGCGACCTGCCCGCCGAGCCGGAGCCGGCGGCCGCCCTCGCCGAGCCCGAGGACGACGAGGAGCCGGCGCCGCCCCTCGCCCTGGTCGGCGCGATGCTCACGCTCCTGATCGGCGGGCTGGCCGTGCCGGTGAGCTTCGGCTCCGCGTGGGGTCCCGCGATGGGCATCGTCGCGACGCTGCTCGGCGTGCTCGTGCTGCTGGCGCCGGGCGAGCTGCGCCCCGCCGGCCGGTGGGCGGTCGTCCTCGGCATGGGCTTCGGCCTGATGCCCGTCTTCTTCTTCATCGCGATCTTCCTGGCCGGCGCCTGACCTTCGCCACGGGCTCCTCCTGGCCGACCGGCGTCTGGCGTCACTCGTAGATCTGGCCCAGGACGGCCAGGGCGCAGAGGTCCGCCCAGGTCAGCTCGGTCCGGTTGGCCAGGGCGCCGGGGTGGGCGAGCCCCGCTTCCACATAGCTGGCCGGGTGGAAGTTGTACCACCACTCCCCCGTGGCCCGGACCGCCCCGGCCGGCCGCGGGATGCGGGTGCCCAGGCTCGCGTACGCGCCGAGGTCCTGCAGGTCGGCGAGGTCGGCCAGCTGGGAGAGCAGCAGCGCGCGCCAGTCCGCGTACGAGACCTCGTCGTTCTCCGGATAGGCGGCGCGGCGCCACGACGGGGGCAGGGCGGGCGGCTCGGCGGTGGCGGCGGCCGCGTACAGGGCGGCGACGGTGTCCAGGTCGAGCGACGGGCACGCGGCGAGGGGGCCGGCGGCGTGCAGGAGGGCGCGCAGGTAGGTCTCGAGCGGCCGGCCGGCCTTCTCCGCGCGCTCCACATCGGCGCGCATCCGCTCGGCGAGCGCGGCGGCGGTGGCGCACGCCGGACCGGGTGGCCCCGGCGGCCCCTCGACGGGAAACACCCGGCCGGTGGCGGCGGCCCGGACGAGCGCGGCAGCCAGTGCCTCGATGCGGTCCTCGGACGACATGTGTTCACTCTATGGCGTCACGCGAGACCATTCCGTGTCGGAGGAGAGCGGGAAGCTCGGGTAGGACGGCTGGTTGTAGGTCGTCTGCTGCCGGGCGACCTCGGCGCGGTACTGCGGGTCGTGCATCAGCGTGACCACCTTGTGCGTCGTGACCTCCGTGCTCACGTAGACGCGGACGGCCGTGCTGTCGGCCGTGCGGACGAGCAGCTCCTCCCGCCAGTCGCCGATGACGTCGGCGACCAGGCCGGGGTTGCCCTTCGTGCCGTTGTTGGTGCGGGTGCCCTCGGCGACCAGCAGGGTGCCCCGCCGCCAGTCGGTGATCGTGGGCGTGACGTCGCCGGCGCCGTCGACGATCTGGGTGGTGAGGTCGGCGGCCCAGCGGATGCTCTGATTCGTCCCTGGAATCGGTCCCGGCACGACCTCGCCGCGGGCCGTGTGGATGCCCAGCGCCTCGGAGCCGCCCGGCATGCTCGCCCACGACTCGAGGCCCCGCTCCTCCGGCAGCACGTCCCCGATCATGCCGCGGCCCGTGTCGCGCCCGGAGTAGGCGCCGAAGAGGACCTCGCCCGTGGCGGCGTCGCGCATGGCCATCCCGTACGGGGCCATGGTCGCGTTCTCGTGCACGGTGAAGATCTCCAGCCCGGGCCGGTCGGGGTCGATGTCCGTGACGTGCATGGCGTCGCCGTGGCCCAGGCGGACCCGTTGCCCCGGGGCGGCGCTCCCCTCCGGCAGCACGCCGAAGGACGAGTAGAGCAGGCTGCCGTCGTCGTCGATCGTGGCGGCACCGTAGACGATCTCCTGGCGCCCGTCGCCGTCCACGTCCGCGGCGCTGAGCGAGTGGAAGCCCTGCGTGGTGAGTGTGGCGAACTCCGGGTCGGTGCCGTCGCGCCCGTGCGGGCTGTCGTTGAACGGGTTGGTCATCGGCACCCAGCCGCTGTCGACCGACCAGGTCCGGGTGAGCCGGCGCCCGTCCCAGCCGTAGGCGGCCAGCGTCGACCGGGTGTAGTAGCCCCGGGCGAAGATCGCGGACGGCCGCCGCCCGTCGAGATAGGCGACGCCGGACAGGAACCGGTCGACCCGGTTGGCGGGCTCGATGCGCGGCATCGCGTAGTCGCCCCACATGAGTCCGTCGTCGTGCCGCCCGGGTTCGTAGCGGATCGTCTGCAACTCGCGGCCGGTGGCGCCCCGGAACACGGTCAGATATTCCGGGCCGTCGACGATGAATCCCTCGAACGCGCGCAGATTGTTCCGGGAACTGCGGGACGGCGCGTACACGTCGAGGAAATAGTCCGCGAGCGCTTCGGCGTCGGCCCGCTGCAACGGGTACGCGTACCGCGGCTCGATGCCGAACGCCTGTTCCAGCGTCGCGGGCCAGCGGCCGGCCACCACCTCGGGATGCCGGTGCCAGCCCTGGAACATGGCCACGACGTGCTCGTGATATCCGGCGGCGCTCAGGCGATAGTCGTCGGTGTGCGCGTACCCGGCCCGGACGTCCTCGCGCGGCATGGTGACGAATCGCCCCGAGCCGTCGCGCGTGCCCGGAGCCGTTTTCATCATGACCTCGGCCCGGCCGTCGCCGTCGAAGTCGTACACCAGGAATTGCGTGTAATGCGCCCCGGCCCGGATGTTGACGCCGAGGTCGATGCGCCAGAGAAGGGTGCCGTCGAGCTCGTACGCGTCGACATACACCTGTCCCGTGTAGCCGACCTGTGACACATCCTTGGAATTCGACGGATCCCACTTCACGACATACTCGTACTGCCCGTCGCCGTCCACGTCCCCGACGCTCATGTCGTTGGCCGAATAGGTGTACGCCTCCCCGGCCGGCGTCACCCCGCCGGCCGGCTTGCGCAACGGCAGGTCGTAGTGGCCGCCACTCCAAGCGTGGACAACCTCCCCGCCGCCGCCCTCCGCCCCGCGATCGCTGCTCACCGAGTAGCCGTTCCCCCGGCCGCCGTCACCCGTGACGAGGGCTTCCTCCCCGCCGTCACCCGTGACGGGAGCCTCCTCGCCGCCGCCACCCGTGACGGAAGCCTGCACCCCGCCGTCATTCGTGACGGAAGCCTGCACCCCGCCGTCATTCGTGACGGAAGCCTCCACCCCGCCGTCATTCGTGACAGGGGCCTCCTCCACGTCGTTTCCATTCCCGGGGCGAGATTCCTCCCCGTTACCGCCGGCCTGTTCGACGCGGTATCCGGCCGTGGCGGAGGCGCCCTTGTCCAGATAGTTCGTGCTGTCGGTAACCGTCGCTATACGCCGCCCGTCGCGATAGACGTGAAAGGCGGCACTGGTCAGGCCCGTCGCCGAGGAGCCGGTGACCTCGTGGCGCAGCAGTCGCCAGCTCAGGAAGTTGCCCTCGCTGGTGGACGCCACGACCAGGCCGCGATCGAGCCGTTCCAGCTGTGCCCGGTCCCGGTGTTCCCGCTGTTCCGGACCGGTTCCAGCGTGTTCCAGCACGGGCGCCGCAGCGCCGGTGGTGGCGAGCAGGACGGCCAGCGCGGCGGCAAGTGTCTTCATGGTCCGGCTTCCGTTTCGCGGGTCAGCACCAGGTGAGGGTGGAGTTGGTGCGGGTCACGTTGCTGATGGTGTTGGTGCTGCCCGTGCACGGGCTCCAGGTGATGTCGGTGTTGCTGACTGACAAGTTCTGGAAGCGGATCCCGGACGACGGCGGGAACTCGGCGCGCGCCGCGATGCGCAGCTCGCCACCGCCGCTGATGGTGCCGGAGACGCCGGCGATCGTGATGTTGGAACAGTTCTCGATCAGCACCGAGTTGTTGCCTGTGTTCGCGATGTCGACCCGGTCGACGGTCGCGCCGCCGCTCTCCGAGACACAGAAGATGCCACGGCCGCCACCGCGCGCCCGAACCGTGCCCACCTTGATGTTCTGCGGATAAGCGTCGCCGACCCGCCCGTTGCGATTGGCCATCCGGAACGCCGCATAACCGGTTCCCGTGCCCGCGTTCTCGGCATCGACAGCGCCGACCGTGGCGTTGATCGTCTGGTTCAGCAGCAGACCCGACTCGCCGACGTTGCGAGCGGTCACCGTACCGACCGTGATGCCGTCCACGCCGTAGGTCTCCATCGCGTGCGAGCTCGCGCCCTGCACGTACACGGAATCGACCCGCACGTTGCGCGTCCACTGACTCGTGTCGCCCCGGTTGTCGATCCGCACGCCGAGCCCCGCCCCGAGCCGCATGTCGATCTGCCCGAGCCACACATTGGTCACGTTGCGCAGGAAGATGCCGTAAACCGGAGTGCCCGTCACATTCAGGTAAGGCACTTCGATGTTGCTGACACCGCGCCCGTAGACCGGTGCATAGTCACCGCTGCCGGAACCGGTCACATTGATCGTTCCGCAGACCGACAGCGAGGTGTAGCTGGCCAGCGAGATCCGGCTGCCCGCGCCCATCGAACCGTTGCCCCGCACCACCACCCGCTGCATGCTCGTCCGCCCCGCCGTCAGGCTTCCGATCCCCGCCTGCACCGCCGCCCGGAAGTCCGAGCCGCTGTAGACGGCGGCTCCCGAACTGTTCCGCGCGGTCCACGTGCTCCCGCTGACGGTCACCTCCGACTGATACGTGCCCGCCCCGCAAGCGTCCGCGGCTTCCGCTAGTGGGAAAACGGTTCCCGCACCGGCCGCAGCAGTGCCGGAGGCCGCGCCGGCAACAGCGGTCACCACAAGCGCGACGAACGTGGCAGCAATGCGAGCGCCGGCAACACACTTAGCGGCGACGAGCGCACCGACAGCGGTGGCGCGGCGAGCAACGGCGACAACGCGGGCAACGCGGGCAACGCGGGCAACGCGGGCAACGGCAACGGCAACGAGAGCGACGGCGGCGACGCGGACTATGGGAGTGCGAGCGGGCGCGGCAACGCGGGCAGCGTTGGTGGCGCGGAGGTCGGCGGCTACCCGAGAGAGGGCAGCGCGGGTTGAGTCGGCGGGGGCGGGCCGGTGCGACCGCGGGCCGGGCGGGGTCATGCGATCACCTCTTCAGGGGACGACGGGGTTCAGAGCTTGCCGGCGCCCGCGCCGGACTGGACGAGGGCGGGCACGGCTGACGGGGCGTCGAGACTGTAGGAGTACCAGGCCGACGGCTCCGCCACGGTGCCGCCCGCCTCGCACGGGCCGGAACTACTGAAAGCGTTTCCGCGCTGTACCAGGCGGCCCGGGGCACTGTCGGCGTAGCCGCTCACCGAGAAGCACGGATACGGGACACCGGAGAAATTGTTGCCCTCCACGAGCACGCCACCGTTCATTGTGGACGCGACGCCGTAGAGCTCGTTGCCGCGGAACCAGTTGTTGTAGACGTGGACCGGCTCGCCGAACCGGACCCGGGGGTGACGCTGGCGGGAGCCGTCGAACCAGTTGTGATGGATGCTCACCTTGAGGTGCCCGACGTCGGTGGACGCGGCGCCGTCGGAGTGGCCGATCAGCATGCTCTTGTCCGTGCCGGCGAAATGGTTCCAGGACACGGTCACATAGTCGGCGCCGCGGACGATGTCGACCGATCCGTCCACCGGCCGGACGAACGTGTTGTGGTCGATCCAGATGTGGTGCGACTCCTGCCCGACGTTGATGGCGTCGTCCTCCGCGTCGGTGAACGTCAGGTTCCGCACGATGACGTTCGACGAACGGTAGAAGTCGAATCCGCCGCCCGTGACGACCGCGTTCGCGCCGAGGCCGACGATCGTCTTGTTCGGGCGTACCCCCTGCTTGCTGGTGATCGCGATCGTCCCGCTCACCTGGATGATCAGCGGACCCACGGTGTCGATCGCGGCGAGCAGCTCGTCGGTGGTGCCGGCCGTCACGGTGGCCCCGCCCGCCCCGCCCGTGGTGCCGCCCAGCCCGAGCGCCGCCACGGAAGCGAAGCCGTCAGGCACGGAAGCAGCAGCGAAGGCACTGCGCACCGCCCCGGAAGCGGAGCCGCCGACCGCCCCGAAGGCGGAGCCGCCGACCGCCCCGGAAGCGGAGCCACCAACCGGCCCGGAATCGGAGCCGCCGAATGGCCCGGAAGCGGAGCCGCCGGTCGGCCCGAGGGACACAGGGGCAGCCGCGAAGGCCTGGTGCGGCACGGCGAGCAACGCCCCCACCAGCACCGGTACGGTCAGGATCCCGCGCATGTCATGCCCCCTTCGCATCGTCACCGACCGTAGGCATTGCCATCGATGACAGTCAATGGATGGGGATGTGCAGGAAATTTGCAGGGCGGGCCGCCCCCCGGAGGAAGGACTTCCGGCCCCGGTGGGACAAAACGGCGGGAAGGTCACCTGACCACTCACCACCCCCCGGCGATCCCGGGTGGCAGGATGGGCGAAGCGCACACACAGGGGTGTTTCATGACGCAGTCGTTCGCTGCACGCCGGCACGACGCCGGTGACGGGGTGGCTCATCTCGTGGTCGTCGGCGAGATCGACACGGAGACCAGTGACGTCCTGGTGACTCTGATAGCCAGCGCCGCGGGCCGGCCTGGCACCGTCGAACTGGTCGTCGACCTGACCAGGGTGGGCTTCCTCGACGCCGCGGGAGTGCGGGCCCTGCTCCGCGGCGCCGACACTGCCGCCCGGCACGGAGTCGGCTACCGGCTGGCCAACCCGGGCGAGGCGGTGCGGCGGGTGCTGGAGGTGGCCGGCGCGACCCAGCAGGTGCCCGTCGTCGAGCTGTTTCCCGAGGCCGCGCCGGCGCGCGGCCGCCCGGAGGAGCGGGCGCCGTTTGTGGTGCGGCCGGGCGGGTAGCCAGCGGGCTGCCGGTCGTACGGCGACCGGCGCAGCCGCGGCCCCCGGAAAGGCGGAGTGATCATGGAACCCATCGGCGACCCCGACGACGACACGGGCGACTTCGCGGAGGAGCACGAGTCGACCGAGGTGACGGACGAGCCGGACGATCCCGAGCCGGAGAGCCCCGAGCGCTGGACCGGCGGCCTGGACCGCGAAGGCCCGCCGTAGCCCCGGCCGGGGCACACCGCCGAAGCCGGCCCGGCGCGGAACGTGAATCCGCCACACTCGTCCCCCTGGTCACCAGTCCCGGCGACCCGGGCCGCGCGGCGCCGGGCGGTGCTTAACCTGAGGCCATGCCGTTTGTGCCAGCCCGCGACGGCCGGAAGAACCGCAGCTCATCCGGCCGGGCCCCCGCCGTCCCCACCAGCCTCGACGACATGCACGGCCACCGTGTCGGCGTCCTGGAGCTCCCGCACCGCATGGCGCCGGGGCACCGGAGCCGCCGCCGGTTCGATCTCGATGATCCGGCGCAGCTGCGGCTCGCCTATCAGTCGGTGCTCTGTGAGGCCGCCGACTGCTGCGAGATCAACGATCTGCTGAATCCGGCCACCCTGCGCCGGGTCTGGCGCAGCCTGCACCTGCCCGGCAAGGTGCGCGCCGCCTGGGAGTCGCGGCACCCGGACCTGGGTGACGGCGCGGCGCGGGCGACGGCCGGGCGCGGCAACGGGATCTTCCCCGAGGACGTGGTCGCGGCCCGGATGGGCGGCGACCGCCTCCGGCGCGGCTGCGTGCCCGCGACCACGGCCAAGATCACCGGCCGCCAGATGATCGCCGCCCGCACCAACTCGGCCCGCTGACAGAGCACGGGGCCGAAGCGCGTCCCAGCCCGATCAGACGGATGCCCCGCCCGCTCCCACCGGCCGCAGATGCGCCTCGACCCGCCGGGTGAGCTGGGCCGACGCCCGCCGGGGTGAGCTGGATCGACGCCGGCCGGGTGGGCTGGGTCGACGCCCGTCGGGTGAGCTCGGTCGACCCGGACCGCGGTCCTGAGTCAGGTGACGGCGTGGCCGTACTCGGCGGCGAGCGGGCCCAGGTCCGGCTCCCCGTAGCGGCGGACCATGGCGGCGAAGGCCTCGGCCTTGTCCGGCCCGAAGCGCGCGACCGCCCGGGCGTACGACGCGGCGGAGACGAAGACCGGCGGGGTCGTCTTGCTGTGGAACTTGTCGGCGTACATGACGAGGCGCTCCTCCTCGGTCCTGGCCACATAGTCGCCGGGCGGGAGCGGCAGCCGCTGCGCCGCGATGTCGGCGCGGGTGATGCCCACGCCGGTGTGGCACGAGCAGAAGCGGCACAGCTCCTCGGGCAGGCCGGCGGAGCGCAGCAGCTCGTGACCGAGTAGCCCGTGCCGGATGTAGTGCTCCCCGGCGAGGCGGTAGACGCCGATGTCGTGCACCAACGCCCCGGCCCGGACCAGCGCGGGATCGACGCCGGCAGGGCGGACGGCAGGATCGGCGCCGGCAGGGCGGAGGGCGGGATCGGCGCCGGCGGGTGCAAGGACGGGATCGGCGAGCAGCTGCGCCGCGATCCGGGCCACGATCTCGCAATGCGTCCACACCACGGCGAAGGCCGCCGGGCTCGGCGCGAACCGCTCGTGCAGGGCCCGGATCTCGTCGTCGGAGGGGAGGTCCACTATGCGCCCCCGAAGGCGCGCTCGGCGAAGCGACCACCGATCCGCAGATGAGCGGCCGCGCCGGGGTGCAGGCGGTCGGCCAGCGGCAGCTCGTCGTGGTCGCGCTCGCCGTAGAGGTCGAGGCCGTCGACGTAGGACAGCTGCGGATCGTCGCGCTGCGCGACGATGCGGGCCAGCTCGTCGCGGATGATCCGCAGGGTGAGCCTGCCGGGCTCAGGAACGCCGGCGGCCCGGAACTTCAGCTCGCCGGCGCGCAGGGCATCGAGGTCGAAGGCGCCCGGGCCTGGCGTATCCTCGAAGATCGGGCAGAGCAGCGGCGAGATCACCACCAGCGGCGTCGCCGGGTGCCCGTCGCGGATCGTGTCGAGGAAGCCGTGCACCGCGGGGACGAAGGCGCGCAGCCGCATCACGTCGGTGTTGACGAGGTTGATGCCGATCTCGGCGCTGATCAGGTCGGCGGGGGCGTCCCGCATCGTGCGCGCGGTGAACGGGTCGAGCAGGGCGCTCCCGCCGAAGCCCAGGTTGATCAGCTCCCAGCCACGCGCGGCGGCGGCGACGGCGGGCCATGTCCCGGACGGGCCGGCGGCGTCGGAGCCCTGGCTGATCGAGCTGCCGTGGTGCAGCCACACCGGGCGGCCCGGGTCCGGGGCGGGCTCGACCGGGGCGTCCGTGCGCAGCCCGATCAGCTCGGTCGTCTCGTTGTGCGGCAGCCAGATCTCGACCGTCTTCGGCCCGCCGGGCAGCCCGGCGAAGGAGACGGTGCCGGGGCCGCCGTCGACCCGGGAGGACGCGCCGGTGGCCAGGTCGATGCGGATGACATCGCCCCCGGCGACGTGCCCGTGCGCGATCAGGCGCCCGTCGGCGAGCAGGTCGTAGCGGCCCTCCGGACGGGCCGGCAATCCCGTGAAGACCCGCTTGGTGGGTACGGTCTCCAGCTCGACCGTCGTGGCGCGGGTGCGGAAGACCACCCGTACGCCGGAGGGCTGCGCCTCGACCATGGCCAGCTGCGGGTCCGGGGTCTGCGCCCGGGCCCAGGCGGGCAACCGGTGCGGCAGCAGGCCGCGTGCGGTGGGTTCCAGTTCCAGAGCCCCGCGTACGAGCTCCGGGGTGATCGGCGTCAGGTGCATGTCAGACCGGCCAGTGGTGGAGGAGGGCGTCCAGCGCGTCGAGCGCGCGGGACCAGGACTGTCGTGAGTCGGGCGCACTGTGCTCGAAGCCGCCGGACAGCTCCAGGCTCGCGTAGCCGTGGAACGCCGCGCCGAGCAGCCGCACGGCATGCACCTGCTCCGCCTCCGGCAGCTCGTAGCCGCGCAGCACCGCTCGCAGCAGCTCGGTGTGCCGCGGGCCCGCGCTGGCGGCCGCCGTCGCGGAGTCGAAGCGCTGGCGGGTGGCGTCGTAGCGACCGGGGTGCTCGCGGGCGTAGTCACGGTAGACATCCGCCAGCGCGACCAGCGCGTCCTTGCCCGCCCGCCCGGCGACCGCGGTGGCACCCCGGTCGGCGAGCTCGGCGAGCGCCAGCAGACCCACCCGGGTGCGGAGGTCCTGCGAGCCGCGCACGTGGGCGTAGAGGCTCGGCACCTTGACGCCGAAGTGGCGGGCCAGCGCCGACACGGTCAGCGCCTCGAACCCGCCCTGGTCGGCCAGGTCGGCGGCAGCGCGCACCACGCGCTCTGTCGTCAACCCGGCCCGCACCATGCCAGCCATTATGCAGTTGCCTAAACCTTTTAGGCAAGTCAGACCTGGCTGGCGCCCCCGTCCACGTAGATCTCGGCGCCGGTCATGTAGCTGCTCGACCCCGAGGCGAGGAACAGCACCGCGTCGGCAATCTCCTCCGGCGTGCCGAGCCGGTCCATCGGCACCCCCGACGCGAGCCCCTTGAGCAGCTGCTCGGCCGCCTCGGCGTCGGGCGCGAGGCCGCTGAGCCCCGGCGTCCCGATCGGACCGGGGGCGATGCTGTTGACCCGGACGCCCCGGCCGACCAGCTCCGCCGCCCAGCTGCGCGTGAAGGACCGCAGCGCCGCCTTGCTCGCGGCGTAGACGCTGAACGAGCCGGCGCCCTTCACGTCGATGTTGGAGCTGGTCAGGATCACCGATGCGCCGCGGTTGAGCAGCGGCAGCGCCTTCTGCACGGTGAAGAGGGTGCCGCCGACGTTGGTGTTGAACGTGTCGGCGTAGTGCTGCCACGTGATGCTCTCCAGGGCGGCGAACTCCCCGCCGCCGGCGTTGGCGAAGAGCACGTCCAGCCCCTGCCCGCGCTCCTGGATCTGCGCGTACACGCGGTCCAGGTCGTCGAGGCTCGCCACGTCGGCGCGGATGCCGGCCGCGTTCACCCCGATGCCCGCCACCGCGGCGTCGAGGGCCTCCTGGCGGCGGCCGGTCACGAAGACGTACGCCCCCTCGGCCGCCAGCCGCCGCGCCGCGGCCAGGCCGATGCCCGCCGTACCCCCGGTGACCAGGGCCGTCTTGCCGTCGAGCTGTCCCATGATGCGCTCCCTATTTCTGTATCGCTCGGTACGCAAAGGAACGCTACTCGCGGCCCGCGCATTTCTGTACTGTGCGGTAAAGTGATCACGGTCACAGGCGGCAACCGGCCGCCGGGGCCAGGCGTCAATCCGCGACACTGATCGGCCGGCCCCGCTGCGGCGGGGGGAAGGACAGGACCTTGCCGGAATTCGAGGACTTCTACCGCGCCTCCTCGGCCCGGGTGCTCGGCCATCTGTACGTGATGACGGGCAACCGCGCCGAGGCGGAGGACGCGGTCGCCGAGGCCTACGCCCGCGCGTGGCAGCGCTGGAGCTCGGTGTCGCTGGCCGACAGCCCCGAGGCCTGGGTACGCCGGGTCGCCTCCCGCATCGCCATCAGCGGCTGGCGCAAGGCGGTCACCCGGCTGCGCGCCCACCACCGCGACGCCGCCGACCTGGTCCTGGACGGCCTCAGCCCCGATCACGTCGCCCTCATGACGGCCCTGCGCGGCATCCCGGCCGTGCAGCGCCGCGACATCGTGCTGCACCACCTGGCCGGGCTCTCCGTGGCCGAGATCGCCGCCGAGACCGGCACCCCGAGCGGCACCGTGAAGGCCCGCCTGTCCCGCGGCCGCAAGGCCCTAGCCGCCCTGCTCGACGACGCCGGCTACGACGAAGGACGTGTGACCCGTGCCCGAGCCTGACCTGCACCACGACCTCGCCGCGATCGCCGCGCACGGCAGCCGCGTCCTCCGGCCCCGCCCGGTCGCCGACGTCGTCCGCCGCGGCCGGCAGCGGCGCCGCCACCAGCGCATCGCCGCGACCACCGGCCTGGCCGCCGTGGTCCTCGGCATCGCCGGCGGCACGGTCCTGCTCACCGGCGACCGGCCCGGGACGGTCGCCCCGGCCGCTCCGCCCGCCGTCAGCCCTGTTCCCAGCCCCAGTCCGCTGCCGGCCGACGTGCTCAGCGGGAGCAAGGCGGTGACCCTGCGCACGAGCGACGGCGCCCCGGTCGTCGCCGGCTATGACGACGACGACCGCGTGATCGTCCAGGAGGTGGAGGGCAAGGACCAGGACCGGCGCGACCGCTGGCTGCTGCGCCCGGCCGCCGGCGAACAGATCCAGCTCGTCCAGGCCACCAAGCGCCCGGGCGGCGAGGTCTGCGCGGCCGAGGAGGACCGCGCCCTGCGCGTCCGCCTCTGCGACGCCGGCGACGAGCACCAGCGGTTCACGCTCGTCCCCGTGCTCCACCTCGAGCCCGGCCGCACGCCCGACCCCGAGGCCGACCGGACGGATTCCTACCTGCTGCGGCGCGGGTCGGCCACCGTGACCCGCGACGCGGACGACGGCCTGGTCACCGGGGGCGGCACGGTGGTCATCCTCACCGTCGGCTGACCGTCGCCCGGGCCGGGCGTTCAGACGTCGCTTCTGTCCTCGGGATAGGTGGCGCCGCCGTGGGACTCGCTGGACAGGGGGCGGGCGCCGCCCTCGGGCGGGCCGGCCTCGGTCTGGGCGCCGGCGGCGAGCTCGGGGAAGCGGGCGTCGAAGGCGGGACGCTCCGAGCGGATGCGCGGCATGCGGTCGAAGTTGCGCAGCGGCGGCGGGCAGGAGGTGGCCCACTCGAGGGAGTTGCCGTGGCCCCACGGGTCGCCGACGGTGACCAGGGTGCCGAGGCGGTAGGACTTCCAGACGTTGTAGAGGAAGAACAGCGTGGACAGGCCGAGGACGAACGAGCCGACGGTCGAGATCATGTTGAGGGTCGTGAAGCCGTCGTCGGGCAGGTAGTCCGCGTAGCGGCGCGGCATGCCCTCGGCGCCGAGCCAGTGCTGGACCAGGAACGTCGCGTGGAAGCCGACGAACGTGAGCCAGAAGTGGATCTTCCCGATCCGGTCGTCGAGCATCCGGCCGGTCATCTTGGGGAACCAGAAGTAGATCCCCGAGAACACCGCGAAGACGATCGTGCCGAAGAGCACGTAGTGGAAGTGGGCGACGACGAAGTAGCTGTCGTGCACGTGGAAGTCGATCGGGGGCGCCGCGAGCAGGACGCCGCTCAGGCCGCCGAGCAGGAACGTGACCATGAAGCCGAGCGCGAACAGCATCGGCGTCTCGAAGCTGAGCTGGCCACGCCACATCGTGCCGATCCACACGAAGAACTTCATGCCGGTCGGTACGGCGATCAGGAAGCTGAGCAGGCTGAAGAACGGCAGCAGCACCCGGCCCGTGCCGAACATGTGATGCGCCCAGACGGTGAACGACAGGGCGGTGATGAGCAGCGTCGCGGCGACCAGTCCCTTGTAGCCGAAGACGGGCTTGCGGCTGAACACCGGGATGACCTCGGTGATGATGCCGAAGAACGGCAGCGCGACGATGTAGACCTCGGGGTGGCCGAAGAACCAGAACAGGTGCTGCCACAGCAGCGGCCCGTTGGTGTCGACGTCGAAGACGTGCGCCCCGAGCACCCGGTCGGCGGCCAGGGCGAAGAGGGCCGCCGCCAGGAACGGGAAGACGGTGATCACCAGGACCATCGTCAGCAGGATGTTCCAGGTGAAGATCGGCATGCGGAACATCGTCATGCCCGGCGCGCGCAGCGTCAGGATCGTCGTGATGATGTTGACGCCGCCGAGGATGGTGCCGAGGCCGGAGATGGCCAGGCCGACGACCCACATGTTGCCGCCCACGCCCGGGGTGTGCGTCGAGTCGCTCAGCGGGGTGTAGGCGGTCCAGCCGAAGTCGGCGGGACCGCCCGGGACGAGGAAGCCGCCCAGGGCGATCGAGCCGCCGAAGAGATACAACCAGTACGCGAACGAGTTGAGCCGGGGGAACGCCACGTCCGGCGCCCCGATCTGCAGCGGGATGATGTAGTTGGCGAAGGCGAACACGATCGGGGTGGCGAAGAGCAGCAGCATGATCGTGCCGTGCATGGTGAACAGCATGTTGTACTGCTCGGGCGAGAGCATCTGCATGCCCGGCCGGGCCAGCTCGGCGCGCATGATCAGCGCCATCAGACCGCCGATCAGGAAGAACCCGAAGGACGTCGTCAGGTACATCAACCCGATCTGCTTCGCGTCCGTGGTGCGCAGCGTGCGAGCCAGCGCCGAGCCGCGCACCTGACGGCGCACCGGCCAGGGTCGCGTCTGCACGGGGCGGGGCGTGGTCGCCGTCATGGTGAGCCTCCACGGGGGATCTTGGCGCCGGACGCCGGCGCCTACCCCGTTCCGGACACCGTAACCGCTATTCGCTCAATTTATCGAGATCGATCTTGGTGGCGTCCGCCGGAGCGCTGATCCCGGCCCCGGTCGTCACCTCGACGCGCACGGCCGACCGCCCGGTGGCGCCCTCGACGAACTGGAGGATGTCCACTTCGGCGGCCGTGAGCTCGCCGTCGTGGATCCACAGGTCGATCACGACCGGCTTGTCCCGCGGCGCCTTCTCCCCGGCGAGCTCCTTGCCGGCCTGCGGGCTCACCGCGCCGAGGAGCCGCTGCAGCTCCGCGTACGCCTTCCCGGTCGACGACGTGACGATCAGGTGCTCCTCGTCGGCGCCGTCGCGGGTGACCTGCGCGCCCTCGAGCAGGTTCGTGGCGCTCGTCCGCACCTCGGCGAGCGTCCGGGCGGCGTCCGGATCCCCGGCGGGCACGCCGGCGGCCGGCGCGTCGGCTTCGAGCAGCCCGGCGGCCAGCAGGCAGGCTCATGCTGCCCTCCCGGGTCAACCGGTGGTCACCCGGTAGACGGCGCCGGCGAGGTCGTCGCTCACGTAGAGGGCCTGGTCCGGACCCTCGACGGCCATCACCGGACGCCCCCAGCGCGAGCCGTCCTCCAGCTGGAACCCGGTGAGCACCGTCTGCTGCGGCCCGACCGCACCGGCACGCCAGGCGAAGAACGAGACCTCCGGCGGGCGCGGCGGCTTGCGGTTCCACGAGCCGTGTACGCCCACCAGCGCGCCCAGCCCGTACGACCCGGCCGTGCCGAAGCTGAGCCCGAGCGGCGCCGAGTGCGCGCCCATCCCCTGCTCGACCGTCGGCAGGGCGCCGCAGTCCAGCTTGGCGCCGTCGGGGTTGAGCTGCACGTCCCGCACGAAGGCCCGGCCGTGGTCGGGATCGGGATTGCAGTACGGCCAGCCGAGGTCCCGCCCCTCGGTCAGCTTGGCGAGCGGCTCGAGCGGGTGGTCGTTGACGTACTCGGTGCGGACCTCGCCGTTCTCGTCGGCGATGTTGTCGCGGTTGTTCACGGCCGTCCACACAGCGCCGCCGGGGTCGACGGCGAGCCCGGTGCCGTTGCGGACGCCGCGCGCGAAGGTGCTCGTCGACCCGTCGTCGCCGACGCGCAGGATCGTGGCGCGCTCGGGCGTCGCCTCCCGGTCCTCGGCGGAGACGTTGCCGGTCGAGCCGACGGAGACGTACACCGTGCCGTCCTTGCCGACGGTCACGCTCTTGAGCGCGTGGGCGTAGGCACCGCGCAGCTCGGGGCTCTTGTCGTCGGGCAGGCCGGCGGCGACGACCCGCTTGCCCGACAACGCCCCGGCGCGGTAGGTGAAGCGGTCGACCTGATCGCTCTCGGCCACGTAGAGGGTGTCGCCGGCGAAGGCGAGCCCGTGCGGCTGGTTGAGCCCGCTCACCAGCGTGCGCTGCGTGGGGGCGGCGGCGCCGGGGACCAGCTCGACGACGTCGCCGGACTTGGGGCGCGAGACCAGCAGCGTGCTGGCCGGGGTCCAGGCGAGCAGGCGGGCGGCGGGGACACGGGCCCACACGGTGACCGTCCAGCCGGGCGGCGCCTGCAGCTCACGCGGCTGATCGAAGGGCGCCGCGTCCGTGCCACCGAGGGTTCGGACGGCGGTGGCGGCGAGCGGCCGGTCACCGGCGGGCGAGGGCACCGGGCCGGACGCGGCGCCGCCCGCGGAGCATCCGGCCAGGAGGAGGGCCGACGCCACGCTCAGAGCTGATCTCATGCGGCATTTGTACCCGCCCCGGGCGCCGGCGCACCTGGCAAAGCCGCCGCACAGAAATCGATCATGGCCGGTTGACTTTGTAATGAGCCGGTGACAGCGTTGTCATCGTTCCGTATCATCGAGGAGTTTGCATGCTCGATCGTTTCCCGGTCCGCCGGGCCGGAGCCGCCGCCGCGACCACTGTGGTCGTGGCCGGGCTCGTCCTGGCCGCCTCGTCCCCGGCGGACGCCACCCGGCGCACCGCCCGCGACAACAACGTGATCTCCGGCAACGCCCGCTTCGAGGTTCTCTCCCCCACGCTGATCCGCACCGAGTACGGCGACCGGCTCGATGCGTCCACCTTCAACGTCATCGGGCGCGACGACTTCGCGCCGGTGAAGTTCAGCAAGCGCGTCGACCACGGCTGGCTCACCATCGACACCGGCGCGGCGACGCTGCGCTACAAGGTCGGCTCCGGGTCGTTCACGAAGGACAACCTCACCGTTCAGCTTCGCACCGGCAAGCAGACCGTGCAGGCCGCGCCGTGGGAGGGTCACACCACGCCGGATTGTGCCGTCGGCGCGCTCTGCGAGGCCGAGGAGCTCGCCCTAGCCGGTCCGGGCGTGGCCACCGACCACGCCGGCTACACGGGCGCGGGCTTCACCGCCGGCTACTCGGCGACGGGCGACAAGGCGACCTTCGCCGCCACACCCGCCACGGCCGGGGCGTACCAGCTCAGCGTCCGTTACGCCAACAGCACGGGCGGCGACGGCCAGAACGTCACGCGCACCCTGTCCGTCTCCGTGGACGGCGGCGCGGCGCAGACCCTGAGCCTGCCGACCACGGCGAACTGGGACACCTGGGCGCTCGCCTCGGTGCCGCTGCAGCTCACGGCCGGGCGCCACGAGATCAGCATCGTGCGCGGGGCGGCCGACACCGGCAACGTCAACATCGACAGCGTCGCGCTCGTGCAGCCCGGCGGCGCCTTCCCGGCGCCGACGCCGGCCACGGCACAGCCCTGTGCGTACGGGCAGGTGTGCGAGGCGGAAGGCGGCACCCTGACCGGGGGCGCGGCCACCGCGGCCGACCACAACGGCTACTCCGGCGAGGGCTTCGTCGCCAAGCTGGAGAGCGCCGGCGCCACGACCGCGGTCACCGTGACCGGGGTGCCGAAGCGGGGGACGTACCAGCTGCAGCTGCGCTATGCCAACGGCCAGGCCGGCGCACAGCCCGTCCAGTCGCGGACCATCGCGGTGACCGCGGGCGGCAGGACCACCACCGCGACGCTCGCACCGACGAGCGGCTGGGACTACTGGCGTACGGTCGCCACGCCCGTCACCCTGAACGCCGGCACCAACACGGTGTCGCTGGGCTGCACCGCCGACGTCACCTGCAACGTCAACCTCGACACGGTCGCCGTCACCGCCGCGAACGCGTCCCTGCTCGCCCCGCACGCCCCGCTCGGCGGCTACCGGCGCGGCCTCGACGGCGTGAACGGCGCCGCGCTCACCGAGCCCGGCCTGCTCCACCAGGACGGCTGGACGCTGCTCGACGACTCCGCGTCGGCGCTCTACGACCAGCGCACGGGCACGACCACGCCGCGGACCAAGGCGGCCCAGGACGGCTACGTCTTCGCGTACGGGCAGAACTACAACCGCGCCCTCCAGGAACTCTCGACCCTGACCGGGCCGACGAAGCTGCTGCCGAAGTGGGCGTACGGCGTCTGGTACTCCGAGTACTACGACCGCACCGACGCCGAGTTCAAGCGGATCGTGCAGAAGTTCCAGCAGGAGGGTGTCCCGCTGGACGTCCTCGTCGTCGACACCGACTTCAAGTCGCCGGACCGGTGGAACGGCTGGGAGTTCGACGCGACGCGCTTCCCCGACCCGCAGGGCTTCGTCGACTGGCTGCACCGGCAGGGGCTGCGGACCAGCTTCAACATCCACCCGAGCATCCTGGGCTCCGACCCGCACTTCGCGCAGGCGCAGGCGACGGCCAAGGGCAAGCTGCAGCGTACGGGCTGCAACAGCGGCGCCGACTGCTACACGTTCGACTTCGGCGACCCCGACCAGCTCAAGGCGTACTTCCAGCTGCACGACGCGATGGGCGCCCAGCCCGACTTCTGGTGGCTCGACTGGTGCTGCGACAGCTCCACCTCCACGCGGGCCGGCGTGACCGGCGACTCGTGGATCAACCAGCAGTACGCGAAGCGGGACGGGTTCGCCTTCTCCCGGGCGTACGGGTCGCTGCAGGCCGGTGGCTACGGCAACCCGACCGCGGTGCCGACCGGCCCGTGGGCCGACAAGCGCAACACCCTGCACTTCACCGGCGACACCTCGTCCACCTGGGAGTCGCTGCAGTTCCAGGTCGGCTACACCCCGGGTGAGGGCGCCGCGACCGGGCTCGCCGCGGTCAGCCACGACATCGGCGGCCACACCGGCGGTCTCTCGACCGCGAAGGGCGCCGAGCCGGACAGCACCAAGCTGCCCGACGACCTGTACGCCCGATGGGTCCAGCTGGGCACCTTCCAGCCCATCGACCGGCTGCACTCCAACCACAGCGACCGTCTCCCGTGGCAGTACGGACCCGCCGCCGACGCGTCGGCCACGAAGTTCCTGAAGCTGCGCGAGAAGCTGCTGCCGTACACCTACAAGGCCGCCGCCGAGGCGACCCGGACCGGCACGCCGATCACCCGCCCGCTGTACCTCGCCTACCCCGGCGAGCAGGAGGCGTACGCCACCGCCGGCGCCGAGTACCTCTACGGCCCCGACCTGCTCGTCGCCCCGGTCACCACGCCGGGCACGAGCGCCACCACCACGGTCTGGTTCCCGCCGGGCACCACCTGGAAGGACGTCTTCACCGGCCGCACCTACCGCGGCGGCACGACGGCCTCCGTCACCACCACCCTGGACACCATGCCGGTGTTCCTCCGCGCCGGCGCCGCGAACCCGCTGCGCTGACGCCCCACCCGCAGTACGGGCCCGTCCGGACCACTCCGGGCGGGCCCGTCGTTTCGGTAACCCAGATCTCAGCAGCCGGCGAGCCGCCCGGGGCTCGCGACGGTCTGCCAGTCGCCGGGCGTGCGGTGAAGGTCGAGGCGGTACGTCTGGAAGCCGCCGGGGTGTTCACCCCGGACGTACACGCCGGTCACCTCGCTCCCGTGCAGGTGCCTCCCCGAGCGGTGACCACGTCAGGAGCACCGCCGGGACGCGTAGCTTACTTCGCGTAACAACGCGGACAAGATCTTGCCGAGCGCCGCCTCCGGGTTGTCACGCACAGTGCGGCCGGTCAGACAATTTCCGAGCCGGATGAGCTGCGGCTACGGGCCCTCAACGGCGGTCGATCACCATTATCGATCTTGAATGCAGAAAAACGTAACGCCGATCACGCTCATCGTCCCGCGTGTTCCTCGGGAATTGATCTTATCGCGCGATTCACAATAAGGCCGACGACACGACGCCGTGCCGTGGCTTTCCCCTTCACCTTCGGCGTCAACCTGCGACTCGAAGGCGGACGAGGCGTCCATGAGCAGAAACGACCCGGCGCCGCGCGGGCCGGACGTCGGCAGCCGGGGCCGGGGAGCCCCCGCGCGCCCGGCCGCCGCCCGGATGGGCGATCACGTCGACCCGGACGTCAAGGCGCTGGCCACCAGCGTGCACACCCTGGTCCTGCGGCGGTTTCCCACGCGACCATGGAGGCAGTTGACGGCACTGCTGGACGCTGCCGAGCGCGATGCCCTCGGCGGCGGCGACGACCGCCGGATCTGCCGGTACATGTCTGCCCAGTTCGGCGCCCGGGCCCGGCGCGGACCCGGCGCGGCGATGATCCGCGTCGTGCTGCGTGTTTGTCTGCAGAGCCTCGACAGCGAGCAGGAGCGCGAGGCGACGCGCGCGGAGATCCTGCGGCTGTTCGCGGTGGTCACCGGGGGGCAGTGGGACGCCGGGTCGACGCCGCAGCCGCTCGCCGAGTCCGGAACCACCACGTTGGAACCAGCCGACAATGCTCGGCTGCTGGCCGACAATACGCAGCTGCGCGCCGATCTCGAGGCCGCGCAGCTGCGGATCAAGGCGCTGGAGGCGCTGCTGGCCGCCACGCCGGCACGCGTGCGCCCGGTGGGCATCAACGCCGGGGAGGAGCGCAGCACGGCTCTGGTACGCCCGTACACCCGCGCCCACGAGCAGCGCACCAGCGCGCCCGCTGTGCATCAGGAGCCGCCCGGCGACGAGACGACGCAGGAAGTACCGGGCACACCGCTGCTGCCGGGGCCGCCCTACCGGGTGAGCAACTCGCCACGGTTCCCGGCGTTGCGCCCGGTGCCGCAATACCCGGCGAATCTGGACGTCGCCGCGCCGCACGTGCCCGCGACGCCGCGGATTCCGCGGCCGAGGGCCGTCGGGCGGGCGCCCGTCCCGGCAGCATCGAGAATCCCATGGCTTCCGCCCGGCGCCCTGCCGACCGGCTCCCTGCCGACCGGCTCCCTGCCGACCGGCTCCCTGCCCACCGGTGACGCCGCCGTCACGGACATCCTGCCGTGGCCGCTGGTCGGCGTCCGGCAGCTCGGGGCGCAGGAACGCGAGCGCGCCGAGGTGCGGCGGCTGGCCCGGCTGCGGGCGGCGCACCTGCTGCGCGAGGTGTGGGCAGATCAGTGGGCGGATCTGCCCGACGACGAGATGCCGCCGGATCGCTGCGGCTACGCGCAGATCCCCCTGCTCCTGACCGCCTGCGGCCTGGCCGCGCTCATCTCCACCATCCCGTCGCTGCTGGCCTGAACATCTCCTGGCCGCTGCGGCGGGGCTGATCGCGTTCCGCGCCGGCGCGGCGCCTCCCGGGCTTTGTCGGTCGGCCCCGGCACGGCAGACAACCACGCCGGCAGACATGTGTCGGGGTCCCCACAGCAGCACCGGAGGACCCCGACCTGCGGCACTTCCTTCGCGGGGAAGTGCTGCTCACCATTCGTCCCGTCGGCTTGTCGGCGAACCGATGTCACCGCCCGGGCCGCGGTCACCAGGTCACCGCGATCCAGGATGGGCTCTGTCCCATGGAACCTGCCCCGCCGGTGAGAAGCAACGGGTGTACGCCACCGGACAGGTTGGTCACCGCGATGGTGACCAACCTCGGATTGGTCCTTTGGTCTCGACGAGCCGGTGACCAACCCGAACGGGCCATTTGTCTGCGGGAATTGTCTGCGAGGCCACCCTTGGTCACGTTTCGAGGGACCAACTCTTTTCCTTTTCCGCGGACCTTCCGCAGGCATACGACTAGTGCCAGAATCGACCGCGGGTTTCGGCCGGTCGATTCACCACGGGCGTTCGCGGCGTTCGGAATCGACGCGCAATCGGCTGAGCCCTGTTCACCATTCGTCACCGAGGAGGGCGGTCCCGGCAGGTCTGCGGGGCCTCCCTTCCGTAACCCACGGTAAGGAAACCTTGATGTCTGACGAAGACCAGCCCGATCCTCAACCCCGGCGCCGGCGCGGCCCGGTCGTGGTGCTGATCATCATCCTGGTGCTGGCGATGCTCTACTCCCTGGCGCTGCTGTGGCTGGAGGTGCCGCCCGAGTTCACCATCGCGGTGCTCGTCGCGGTCGCCACGGTCACCATCCGGCTGTGCCGGTCGCTGAGCACCGACCGCGACGACGCGCCCTCCGGCCGGGGCAGGTGAGCGCGATGGGACGACCGGAGAAGCCCATCCCCGATCACCGGCCGATGAAGGCCGTCGC
>NZ_JAUQWH010000143.1 GCF_030757795.1 Actinoplanes oryzae | reverse complement strand
GGGCCCTTGTCGTGCAGCCGGTGGGCCCCCGCATCAACTCGGTCACGCGTTCCCGCCTCCCTAGAGGGCCCGCGAGTAACGCACCTGCAGCGTCGGCGCGTCAGCACCTCGCCCGCCACGACCGGCACGTCGGCGAACACCCCCGCGTAGGGCAGCATCACCGAGGCCGTCCCCACCCCGGCCGGCACCCCCGCGAAAGCGGCCTGCATGGGCTGCGTCTCGCCCTGCTCGAGGCGCATCGAGCCGGTGCAGACGCAGTCGCCGGACGCGTCCTCCGCCACCGGCCACACACGCCGGCCCGCGGTGTCCACCAGGCGCCCGCCGTCGAAGACGTTGACCGTGCCGCTCGAGAAGTGCCGGCTGGCGGCCGAGGACGCCGTCTCGGCCCGCACCCGCACGGTGAGCACCACGGTCTCGCCCTGCCGCACCAACGGCTCGACACCCAGCCACAACTTGTCGCCCGCGGCGTCGATCGTGCGCTCCTGCACCACGGCGGAGGGCGCCCCGCTCGCCGCGGCCGCACTGCTCGGACTCGCCCCGGACGGCGCCTGCGTGGAGCCTGTCCCGCCGGCGTCGCGGTCGCCGTCGTCGCCACCCGAGCACGCGGCCAGCAGCGCCGTCGTCACGAGGCAGACGATCGTCGCGCGGAGCCCGGGGCGTGCTGTCACGCCACCGAAGGCTACTCGCCCGAAGCCCCCGAACCGCCGCGTAGCCGTGTGCCCTTCCGCCCGGGTATGGCGTGTCGCGGCTGTCGGATAATTGCGTTGTCGCGGGGCGGGCGGATCTCTACCTTGGTTCTCAGCAGCCGATCCCGTAGCCGGAGGCACCGGCCGGACCAGTGAGGAGAGTCAGATGTCGCGCCAGCACAGCAATGCCGCAGCGCAACACCTCCTGGACCGCCAGCCGCTGCCGGGCGCCGGCGACCTCTTGGGCGAGGGCCGTCCCCTGGGCAGCAACCGCCTTCCGAGCGGTGGTTATCCGCTGGGCGGTAACGGCTATCGGGACCGGTGGCGCGGCTAGGCTTCGGCCAGCGCACTCGCCGTCCGCCCGATTCGGGGCCGGGCGGCTTTCTCATCTGCGGGACGGCCACTTCGGGTCTGCGGGACGGCCACCTCCGGCTCTCCGGGGGCAGCCACTTCGCGCTCTTCTGCGGGACGGCCACTTCCGGCCGGGCCACCGCGAGGGCGCCGGGGTGACACACCCTGGACGCTCGCCTCGGGTTGCCGCGCGGGACGGCCGCGGAGCAGCGACGCCTTGCCGAGAAGGAACCACTCCTACGGGTGTAGCTCAACCGGCAGAGCACCGGACTCCACATCCGGAAGATGCGGGTTCAAGCCCTGCTGCCCGTGCCACCCGCCCCCGTGGCGGTGCATCCCAGAAAACTCCACAGTGGATGGCAAGACATGCGGTCGTGGCTCAGAGGAAGAGCGCCACCTCGCCATGGTGGAGGCCGCCGGTTCGATCCCGGCCGACCGCTCGTCACCCCGGTCCGTGCCGCCGCAACCCACTCTTGGTGGCGGCGCGGAGCGGTGACCTATCACGCCCTCGTAGCCCAACGGCAGAGGCCCGACGTTGAGGACGTCGCCAGTGCGCGTTCGAATCGCGCCGAGGGCACGCAGCACCCCGGTCCCGAGGGGACCGGACAGATCTTGCCCGGGTAGCCCAACGGCAGAGGCACGCCGCTCAGGACGGCGCCAGTGCGCGTTCGAATCGCGCTCCGGGTACTTGCGCGTCGTGGACGGCGGCACGTCCAGCGGCCTGTAAAGCCGCCGCCTTCGGGCAGACCTGGGTCGGCACCAGGGACGCGCACCAAGCCATCACCCCACCAAGCCATCACCGCACCAAGCCATCACCCCACCCAGCCATCCACGTGCACTCACCCCGAGCCGGGCGGCGCCGGCCTCGCCAAGGCGCCGTGCACCACCTTGGCGAGGCCGGCGGCCGGGTCACCCTCGTCGCCGGCGAAGAGCAGGTGGGCGGTGCCGACGAGGGTGAGCGCCACCGTCGCGGCGTCGAGGCCGGCGGGCAGCCGCTCCAGCTCCTGCTCCCGGGCGAGATAGCCGGCGATCATCCGGCCGGTCTCGGCGGGCAGCGGCAGCCCCTTGTGCCCGGCCTGCCGCAGCCGCGCGCGCAGCCCGTCCCGGAAGATGATCAGGCTTGTCAGCGCCAGCGGCACCGGCGTCAATGCCGAGGTCAGGGCCGCGGTCACGGTCTCCGTGACGGATCCCGTGCCGGCCGCCGCGGTCAGCTCGGCCGACTGGGCGCGGAGCCGGGCCAGGTGCTCCTCGACGAGCTCGGCGAGGAACGCGTCGAAGTCGGCGAAGTGCCTGTGCAGGACCCCCTTGGCGCAGCCCGCCTCGGTGGTGACGGCGCGGCTGGTAAGCGCCTCGGCGCCGCCTTGGAGCAGGACGCGTTCGGCGGCCTCGAAGAGCTGGCGGCGTACGTCGCGTAGCGCGGTCCCGGTCGGCATACCGACATTGTCCCAGTAGCGGAATGGGCGCTCGCCCACTTAGAGTGGGCGCATGCCCATTCCGGAGCGGAAGCTGTACGAGGAGCGGCAGGCGGCGGAGTCGTTCGGCACGGACGCCGAGCGCTACGACCGGTCCCGCCCGCGCTATCCCGACGAGATGATCACGCGGGTCCTCGCGGGCGCCGGCGAGCATCCCGCGGTGCTCGATGTCGGCTGCGGCACAGGCATCGCGGCCAGGCAGTTCCAGAGCGCCGGAGGTACGGTCCTCGGCGTCGACGTCGACGAGCGCATGGCCGCCGTGGCGCGACGGCTGGGCACCGATGTCGAGGTGTCGCCGTTCGAGCGGTGGGACCCCGCCGGGCGTACGTTCGATGTGGTCGTCTCCGGGCAGACCTGGCACTGGATCGACCCGGTGGCCGGCGCGGCCGCCGCGGCGCGGGTGCTCCGGCCGGGCGGGCGCCTCGCGATCTTCTGGAACGTCTTCGAGCCCCCGGCGCCGATCCGCGACGCGTTCGCCGAGGCGCACACGCGGTTCATGCCCGAGTTCCCGTTGCCCGGGAGCGCCGCTCAGGCGTACGCGGCGATGGCCGGCACCGCGGAGGACGGCATCCGGGCCACGGCGGGCCTCGGCGAGCCGGAGATCTGGCGCTTCGCGCGCGACCACGTCTACACCCGCGACGAGTGGCTCGACCAGGTGCCCACCCAGGGCCTCTACACGCGGCTCCCGCCGGAGCGGCTCCGGCCCCTCCTCGACGCCCTCGGTGCCGCCATCGACGCGGCCGGCGGCAGCTTCACCGCATCGCTCGGCACCGTCGTCGTCACCACCACGCGGTCGAGCTGACAGCAGAACTCCGTCGGGCCCGCTTGACAGGACGGGCGTGCCGCCGAGCAGTCATCGGGCGGCCACGCCCGGGACCGCCGCCGGACACCTCGGGCTGAGAGCGTGCGGCCGTGCGCAACGATCATGCCCTGGCGACGGCCACCGGGGGCGCGGGGGCGCTGCTCGTCGCGGCGGCGGGACCGCTCGGGCGGACCGGGCTGGTGTGCGCGTACGCCGGGCTGACCCTGCTCGTGCTCGGCTGGTGGTGGTACGGCCGCTGCGGCCCGGCCACACCCGCCCGGCGCTGGGCGACGCTGGGGCTGTGGTCCGCGCCGCTCGTGCTGGCGCCGCCGCTGTTCAGCCGGGACGTGTACAGCTATCTCGCGCAGGGGCTGATGGCCGGCGGCGGGATCGACGTGTACGAGCACGGGCCGTCGGCGCTCGGTGGCCCGGTGGCGGAGCAGGTGCCCGCGTTGTGGCAGGACACGCCCAGCCCGTACGGGCCGGTGTGGCTCCTGGTCTCCCGCACGGTCACCGCGGTCACGGGCACGCACCTGGGCGCCGGGGTGACGGGCATGCGGCTCGTGGCGGCCGGGGGCGTGGCGCTGGCCGCGCTCGCCGTGCCGGTGCTGGCGCGGGCGGGCCGCGTCGATCAGGCTCGCGCGTGGTGGCTCGTCGTGCTCAACCCGCTCGTGCTGATCCACCTGGTCTCCGGCGCGCACAACGACGCGCTGACGGTCGGGCTGCTGGCCGTCGGGCTGGCCGCGGCCGTGCGGCGCCGGCCGCTGCTCGGCGCGGTGCTGGTCTCGCTCGCGGCGCTGGTCAAGGTGCCGGCGGCGGCCGGGCTCGCGGCGGTCGCCCTGATCTGGACCGCGCAGCGCGGGACGACCGCGGTCCGGGCGATCACCGCGGTCGGCGCGGTGGGTGCGGCGGTCACGGTGGCTGTGGGAGAGCTCACCGGCTTCGGGTACGCCTGGATCACCGCCCTGGGCACGCCGGTGTCGCCCGGCAACTGGTCCCTCACGAGCGTCCTCGGCCGAGCCACGGCGGCGGTGACCGGCGGAGACCCGGTCGCCCTGTGGCGCTGGGCGGGCGCGCTGGCCGTGGTCGCCGTGGCGCTGCTGGCGTACCGGATGCAGCCGGTGGCCGCCCTCGGCCTGGTCCTGCTGGCGGTGGTCGTCTTCGGTCCGGCGCTGCGCCCGTGGTACCTGCTGTGGGCGCTCCTGCCGCTCGCCGTGTCCCTGCCCGCGGCGCACCGGTGGCTCGCCCCGGCGTGCGCGGTGCTGACGCTGGCCGTGCTGCCCGACGGCTACGCGGCGGACCAGGACGAGTTCCGCCTGGCCACCCTCGGCGTGGTCCTGGGGATCGCGACCCTCGCCCTGGCCACGACCCGCGCCCCGCAACGGCGGCCGGCCCTGTGAAGAAGATCCTGCTCGTCGCCGCGGCAGCCCTGGCGACCGGGACGTTCCTCGTGACCGTCCCCCTGTTCCGGCACTTCTTCGACCTGGACGTCTATCGTGGCGCGATCCGCTGGTGGCTGCTCGACGGCGGCCGCCTCTACGATTTCCGGTTCGCCGGCACGGTGTACGGGTTCACCTACCCGCCGTTCGCCGCGCTCGTCCTGAGCCGCTCGCCCTCCCTCCGCGGCCGGTGGCGGTGGCCCTGTCCCTGCTGGCCAACGCGGCGGCCGTCGTCGTGCTGCTGCGCTGGTGGCTCGGGGCGCGGGCGTGGTGGGTCACCGCGTTGACCGGGCTCGCCGTGCTGCTGCTCGAGCCCGTACGCGACACGTTCAGTTTCGGTCAGGTCAACCTGCTGCTTCTGCTGCTCGTGTGCCTCGACGCCCGCGGGCTCGTCGCGGGGAAGCGCTGGGCCGGCGCCGGCATCGGACTGGCGGCGGCGATCAAGCTCACGCCCGCCGTGTTCGTCGTCTGGCTGCTGGTGACCCGGCGCTTCCGGGCGGCGGCCGTCGCGGCGGGGACGGCGGCCGGCGCGACGATCGTGACCGCGGTCGCGGCGCCGGAGGCCTCCCGGACCTTCTGGACGGCCGCGGTGTGGGACACGGGCCGGGTCGGCCGGACGGCGTACGTGTCCAATCAGTCCCTGCGCGGCGTGGCCGCCCGCCTGGATCTCGACCCGCGGTGGTGGGTGCTGCTCGTCGCGGCGGCGCTGCTCGTCTGGTACGTGCGGGTGCGCGGCACCGACCCGCTCACCGGCTGCGCGCTGACCGGGGTGCTCGCGTGCCTGATCAGCCCGGTGACCTGGGTGCATCACCTGGTGTGGCTGCTGCCGGCGCTGTTCCTGGTGCGCCGGGTCGCCGTGCTGGTGACGCTGTGGTTCGTACTCTGCAGCAGTGTGGTGTGGATCTGGTGGGACGGCGGCTCGGGACCGCTCGCGGCGGTGGGCGCCAACACGTACGCCGGGGTTGCCGTGCTCTTGCTGATCTTGATTTCGCCCGGCGTTCGCGCGGTGGACCGATGGCGGTCGCCGGCCGCCCCTAGCCTCGCGCGGCATGGGCTTGATTCCTGAGTGGGCCGATCCGGCCGTACCCGTGTCGGCATTGGACCCGCAGGGGGTGAACCGGCGCACCTTGCTGCGCCGCGCGGGGTTGTTCGGCGCGGGCTTCGCGGCCGCCGGGCTGGGGGAGACGCCGGCCGCGCACGCGACCGCCCCGAGCGACCCGGAGGTGGTCTACCTGGTCGGCGACCACCACGTGCACACCCAGTACAGCCACGACGCGAAGTACACGGTGGCGCAGGCCGCGGCCCGGGGCGCCCAGTTCGGCCTCGACTGGATGGCATGCACGGAACACAGTAACTTCGGTCACGACCGGTTCGGGGCCACGGCGGAGCGCGCCGACATCCTGAAGGCCCGCGCCGAGAACCCGCGCATGCTCATCTTCCAGGGCCTCGAGTGGTACATCCCGGGCGCCGAGCACGCGACCGTCGTCACGGCTCCCGGCGAGGCCGAGGCGGAGGTCCTGCGGGAGTTCGAGCGGGCGTACGACGGCAAGCTGCTCCCCTCCGCCGACGAGACCCTGGCCGTCGCGGCGCTCAGGTGGCTGGCGGCCTCCGGCAAGGATGCCGTGGTCGTGGCCAACCATCCGTCGCGGCTGGGCATCGACAGCCCGCACGAGCTGCGCGCCTGGCGCGACGCCGCGCCCGGGCTCATGATCGGCATGGAGGGCGCGCCCGGCGCCCAGGGTGCGGCCCTGCCCGGCCTGCGCGGGGCGGCGAGCATCCGCGGCGAGTACGAGAACAAGCCGTCCGCCGACTCGTTCCCCGGCTACCCCGCCGAGGCGTACGTCACCTACGGCGGCTTCGACTGGATGACCGCGACCGTGGGCGGCATGTGGGACGCGCTGCTCGCCGAGGGCAAGCTCTTCTCGATCACGAGCAACTCCGACAACCACCGGACCGTGTACGACACGCTGCGCAACGGCGACTGGCCGGCGGGCGCGACGTTCGACTCGACGGGCAAGGTGCCGGACCCGGTCGACACCGGGACGCCGCAGGCCGGCAGCGACTTCTGGCCGGGACAGTTCAGCCGTACGCACGTAGGCGTGACCCGCTACGGCTACCGCGAGGTGCTCGCGGGCCTGCGCGCCGGCCGCGTCTGGGTCGACCACGGCCAGCTGGTCGACGGCCTCGACGTGCGGCTGACCTCGGCGAGCGGGCGCTCGGTGACCCTGGGCGGCCGGCTGTCCGCGCGGCGGGGCGAGCGGCTGACGTTGTCCGTCACGGTGACCGGTGCCACGCGGCCGAACTTCCACGGCGTCGTCCCGTCGCTGGCGCACCTGGACGTGATCCGGGGCACAGTGCGGGGGTCGGCCCGGGACCGGGACTCGTGGCGGGCGCCGGACACGCGGGTCGTCGCGACCTTCGACTCCTTCCGGCGCAGCTTGCGGTGGTCGTTCACGGCGGGGGAGCCGAGCTATCTGCGGCTGCGCGGCTCGGACGGGAAGCGGCACGGCGCCGGCCTGCTCGGCAGCACGATCGACCCGCACGGGCCGATCGCGCACACGCCGGGTGACGGGGATCCGTGGCGGGACACGTGGCTCTACACGAACCCGATCTTCGTCGACGTGCGCTGAGTGCGCTTCTTGTCGGGGGGAGTCTCTAAACTCGCGGGGTGACTTCCGCCCTGACCGTCGCCGACCGTGCCCAGACCGTGCTGCAGCGCGTGTTCGGCTACGCCGCGTTCCGTGGCGAGCAGCAAGAGATCATCGAGCACGTCGCCGGTGGTGGCGACGCGCTCGTGCTCATGCCCACCGGCGGCGGCAAGTCGCTGTGCTACCAGATCCCCGCGCTGGTCCGGCCGGGCACCGGCGTGGTGATCTCGCCGCTGATCGCCCTGATGCAGGACCAGGTCGACGCGCTGCGCACGCTCGGCGTCCGGGCCGGCTTCCTCAACTCGACGCAGGAGCCGGCCGAGCGGCGGCGCACCGAGCAGCTCTTCACGGCGGGCGAGCTCGACCTGCTCTACGTGGCGCCCGAGGGGCTGGGCACCTTCGGCGTGCAGCAGCTGCTGCACCGGGGCAAGGTGGCGCTCTTCGCCATCGACGAGGCGCACTGCGTGTCGCAGTGGGGTCACGACTTCCGGCCCGACTATCTCAACCTGTCGATCCTGCACGAGCAGTGGCCCGACGTGCCCCGCATCGCGCTCACCGCGACGGCCACCAGCGCCACCCGCGAAGAGATCGCGACCCGGCTCGAGCTGACCGGCGCGCGGCACTTCACGGCCAGCTTCGACCGGCCCAACATCCAGTACCGCATCGTGCCCAAGCAGGAGCCCAAGCGGCAGCTGCTGGAGTTCCTGCGGAACGAGCACGCCGGCGACGCGGGCATCGTCTACTGCCTGTCGCGCGCCTCGGTGGAGAAGATCGCCGACTTCCTGGTGCAGAACGGCATCCCCGCCCTGCCCTACCACGCGGGGCTCGACGCCGGCACGCGCGCCGCCAACCAGAGCCGCTTCCTGCGCGAGGACGGGCTGGTCATGGTCGCGACGATCGCCTTCGGGATGGGCATCGACAAGCCGGACGTGCGGTTCGTCGCCCACCTCGACCTGCCCAAGTCGGTCGAGGGCTATTACCAGGAGACCGGGCGGGCCGGGCGTGACGGGCAGCCGTCGACGGCCTGGCTGGCGTACGGGCTGCAGGACGTCGTCCAGCAGCGCAAGATGATCGAGAGCTCGGAGGGTGACTTCGCCCACCGCCGCAACCTCGCCGCGCACCTCGACGCGATGCTGGCCCTCTGCGAGACCGTCCAGTGCCGCCGGGCGCAGCTGCTCGCCTATTTCGGGCAGCCCGCCGACCCCGCCTGCGGCAACTGCGACACGTGCCTGACGCCGCCGGAGTCCTGGGACGGCACGGTCGCCGCGCAGAAGCTGCTGTCCACCGTCCTGCGGCTGCAGCGCGAGCGCGGGCAGAAGTTCGGCGCCGGGCAGTCCATCGACATCCTGCTCGGCAAGACGACGGAGAAGGTCACCCAGTTCCGCCATCACGAGCTGTCGGTCTTCGGCATCGGCGCCGACCTGCGCGAGCAGGAGTGGCGCGGGGTCGTCCGGCAGCTGCTCGCCCAGGGGCTGCTCGCCGTCGAGGGGGAGTACGGCGTGCTCACCCTCACCGACGCCAGCGCCTCGGTGCTGCGCCGCGAGCGCGAGGTCATGATGCGCCGCGAGCCGGAGAAGGCCGCCCGCGCCCCACGGGCCCGCCGCGCGTCGTCCGGCGCCGCGCCCGCCCCGGACCTGGACCCGGCCGCCGCCAAGGTGTTCGAAAAGCTGCGCGAGTGGCGCGCGGCGGCGGCCAAGGAGGCCGGCCTCCCCGCATACGTCATCTTCCACGACGCCACCCTCCGGCAGATCGCCGTGGCGCGGCCGGGGTCGCTCGCGGAGCTGTCCGCCATCAGCGGGGTCGGGGAGAACAAGCTCGCCAAGTACGGCCAGCAGGTCCTCGACACCCTCGCAGCGAGCTGATGCCGGCCGGCCCCGGCGCTGCCACGATCGCCGCGCACGTCCCGGCGCTGTCGCCATTGGCACCGCGCACGTCGCGGCGCTGCCGCCAGTGGCCCCGCCCACGTCCCGGAGCTGCTGCCATCGGCCCCGCGCAAGGGCCGGCGACCACACCCGCGCGGCCGACCCGGCGAGTGACTACTTGCTGCACGCCTATGGTGATGCGTATGACAGAAGCAGTTGAACGGCTCATGGGCGCCCACGAAGTTCGCTTGCGGCTCGGCGGGGTGAGCCGCCAGCGGGTGTATCAGATCACCCACCGGAGCGACTTTCCCGCACCGGTCGCCGACCTCGTCCAGGGCAAGGTGTGGCTCGGCGACGACGTCGAGGGGTGGATCGCTCGGCATCGACCCGCGTAACGCCGCCGCGGGAGGCGGCCCGTCGCGCGGGAGCCCGGGCCGCTGCGCGGGAGGGCGGGGGCCGCCGCTCGCCCTCGGTGGAGGACCGCGGCGGCCGGGTGCGGGTCACTCGAAGTTCAGGCCGCCCGTGCGGGTGCGCTTGAGCTCGAAGAAGTCCGGGTAGCTCGACAGCGCCACGGCGCCGTCGAAGACGCGGAGGGCCTGCTCGCCGCGGGGGATGCTGCTGAGGACCGGGCCGAAGAAGGCGACGCCGTCGATGTGGATGGTGGGGGTGCCGACGTCCGGGCCGACCGGGTCCATGCCCTCGTGGTGGCTCTTGCGCAGGGCGGCGTCGTACTCGTCGCTGTCGGCGGCCGCGGCCAGCGACGCGGGCAGGCCGACCTCGGCGAGCGCCTCGGCGCGGACCGCCTCGAGGTCGTCGCGGCGGCCCTGGTTGTGATAGCGGGTGCCGAGGGCGGTGTAGAGCGGCTCGAGAACCTGGTCGCCGTGCTGCTGCCAGGCGGCGGTGACCACGCGGACCGTGCCGAGCGAGCGGTCGACGGACGTGCGGTAGTGCTCGTCGAGGTCGCGGCCCTCGTTGAGCACGTAGAGGCTCATGACGTGCCAGCGCAGGTCCAGCTCGCGCAGGCTCTTGACCTCGAGGATCCAACGGGACGTGATCCAGGCGAACGGGCAGGCCGGATCGAAGTAGAAGTCGACAGTCGTCATACCCCGACGATATGCCGACCCGTAGGGGATCAACTCCGGTGTGTTCCGGATTTCCCGGGGCGTGGCGTGAGGGAAGCATCACGGCATGGCATTTCTTCGATCCGCCCTCGCGGCGGCGGTGACCGCTGCCGTCGTCCTGGCGCCGCTCCCGGCTCGCGCCGGCACGAGCGCGCCGCTCCCGGCCCGCGCCGGCACGAGCGCGTCGCTCCCGGCTCACGCCGGCACGAATGCGCCGCAGTGGACACCCTGTGCCGGCACGGACATCGGCACCGAGTGCGCCACCCTCACCCTGCCCGTCGACTGGTCCCGGCCGGACGGGCCCACGTTCGGCTTCGCGGTCGCCCGCCACCGGGCCGACCCCGCGGTCCGCGCCGGCACGCTGGTCTTCGGGCCGGGCGGCCCCGGCGACTCGGGCGTCGCCCGGCTGACGACCGCGCAGCAGATCGACCGGTTCAGCGACGAGCTGCTGCGCCGCTTCGACATCGTCAGCTTCGACCCGCGCGGTGTGGGTGGCAGCCACGCCATGCCGTGCCCGACCGGCGTCTCCCCGGTCGTGACCAGCCAGACCGAGTTCACCACGCTGCGCGCCGCCAACCGCGCCGCGTGGGAGGACTGCCGCGACCGGTACGGCGAGCTGTGGGACCACGCCGACACCGCCAGCACCGTACGCGACCTCGACGCCCTGCGCGCCGCCCTGGGCGAGTCGCGGCTGACCTTCCACGGCAGCTCGTACGGGACCCTGCTGGGCGAGCAGTACGCCGAGCGCTACCCGGGCCGGGTCCGCGCGCTCGTGCTGGAGAGCGCCGTCGACCACAGCCGCGACACGAAGGGCTTCCTCACGTCGCAGGCGTGGGCGCTGCAGGACTCCTTCGACGCGTTCGCCCGGTGGTGTGCCGGGGCGGAGGCCTGCGCACTGCACGGGCAGGACGTGCACGCCGTCTGGGCCCGGATCAACGCGCGCGCCGACCGGGGCGGGCTGCAGGGCTGGTCGGTGTGGGACCTGACGATCAACGCGCACGCGCGGCTCTACAGCCCCTCGTACGCGGACCTGGCCACGACCATCGACAACCTCGACCGGAACCTGCCGGCGGACAAGCGCGGCGCCCCGCCGATGGTCACGCCGGTGATGTGCGCGGACTGGGCGCTGCCGGTGCGGGACTTCGCCGAGTACGACCGGCTGCTGCGCCAGTCGCGTACCCGGGACTTCCGCTACTCCGCCGGGGTGTTCGCCATCAGCTCGTGCCTGGGCTGGGACCTGCCCGTGGCGAACCCGCAGCACCGCCTCGACGTGCACACGCGCACCCCGGTCCTGCAACTGGGCGCACGGCACGACCCGGCGGTCGGCTGGAACTGGACGCGGTCGGTGGCCCGGCAACTCGGCCGCTCCGGCGTCCTGCTCACGTACGCCGGTGCGGGGCACGGCACGTACAAGCGCGCCTGTGTCGCGGCGGCGGTGGACGCGTACCTGCTGGATCTGACCGTGCCTCCGCGCGGCAGCGTCTGTCCCGCCGAATGATCACGCGGGTCCCTTGACGGGATCGGCGGTCCGGTGCGGCAGCGCCACCAGGGCGAGCACCTGCTGCGCCGGGCTGCCGTCGGCGGCGACCAGGTCGAGGGTGGTGCCCTGCTTGCGGTGCTGCTCGGCCACGTGGTGCAGGGCCGAGACGCCCGCGCTGGCCAGGTGGGTGACGCCGGACAGGTCGACCGTGAGCGGCAGGTTCCCGCCGCGGCCCCGGCGCAGCAGCTCCTGACGCAGGTGGGCGGCGTCGGCGGCGTCGATCGCGCCGGTCGCCGCCAGCCGGTCCGCGCCCTCCTCGGTCAGGGCCAGCGGCTCGTCGGGGGCGGGCGGCCGGGGATGGTCGCTCAGCACGGGCGAGCGGACCGGGCGGCACAGCGGGTGGCGGACGGTCGCGACGGTGCCGGTGGGGCCCGGCGTCACGGTGAGATCGCCGACCAGCTGGGACGTGAGGGCGAGGCCCCGGCCGCGGATCGACTGGCGGGCGGGCTCGCGCCAGGTGCCGTGGTCGGTGATCTCGGCGTCGACCTCGCCCGCGGCGGTGAGCCGCACCCGCAGCCGTACGTCGTCGCGGCCCAGCTCGCCGTCGAAGGCGTGCTCGATCGCGTTGGTGAGCAGCTCGCCGAGCGCGTGCTGGAGGGTGAACGCGTCGTCGCTCGTGGCGCCCGCCCGGGTCAGCCAGTCGGCGAGGGCCAGCCGGGCGGCGCGCAGGGACGTCAGCTCGGCGGGCAGGCTCAGGTCGAGGCCGGCGAGCGGCTCCGAGCGCTGCGCCGCGAGCAGCGTGATGTCGTCGCGATGCCCCGTGGCGCGGACGAGCAGCTCCACGCTCTGGCCGCACACCCGCTCGACCGGAGTCTCCCCGGGGCTGTGCAGGGCCTTGCCCGCCGCCGCGGTCGCCGCCACCCGCGCGAGCTCGTCACGGCTGTCGGCCAGGTCGACGCCCGGGCGCTCGAGGATCCCGTCGGTGTAGAGCAGCAGCATGTCCCCGACCTCCAGCCGCGCCGCGCGCAGCTCGAACGCGCCGGTGGCCGGGCCGGTGCCGAGCGGCGTGGCGCCGGTGGGCGGCAGATAACGCGTACCGCCGCCGCCGGCCGCCAGCAGCAGCGGCGGGGGATGGCCGGCGGTGCAGTAGCGCACGTCGCCGTCCGGGCCGAGCACGGCGACGCACACCGTGGCGGCATGGGCCGCGCCGACCCGGCGCGCCAGGCGGTCCGCGGCCCGCAGCGCCTCGGCGGGATCGCTGCCGCTGTCGAGCCGGTCGCACAGCACCGCGCGCAGCTGCCCCATCACGCCGGCGGCGGTGACCCCGTGGCCCACGACGTCGCCGACGACCAGCGCCACCGTCCCGCCGGGGCCGGGCACCACGTCGAACCAGTCGCCGCCGGCGCCCTGGGCGCTGTTCGCGAGCAGGTAACTGGCCGCGACGCGCAGGCCGGGCAGCACGGGTACGCCCGCCGGCAGCAGTTCCCGCTGCAGGGCGATCACCACGTCGCGGGTCTGCTCGTAGCGCTCCCGCAGCTGGTCGGCCTGGCTCTCGGCCGCCAGCCGGGCCTGGACGATCGCGGTCACGTCGAACCCGGCGCCGATCACCCCGCGGATCGTCCCGCCGGCGTCGCGCCACGGGGTGATGGAGAAGTTCGCGTAGATCTCGTGGATCCCGCCGGGCACGGCCAGCGTGGCCCGCCACTCGGCCCCGGTGATCGGGGTGCCGGTGCGGTAGACGCCCGAGTACATGTCTATCCACTGCTGGCCCGCGACGTCGGCGAACGCCTCGGCCAGCGTCAGGCCCACGGTCTCGCGGCCGGGGACCATCGCGCGGGTGGCCGCGTTGACGTAGACCAGGCGCAGGTCGGGGCCCTCGCACAGGATGACGATGAACGGCACCTGCTCGGTGGCCGAGGCCACCAGCTCCGCGGCGGTCGGCTGTTCCTCGTCCATCACACCCGGCTTCCGTCGACGTCTCCGGCCATCATCGTGCCCGATGCCGCGTGTCGCACCTGTCACCGGGCGTGTCCACCCGCCCGGGGCCAGACCCCCCGCCCCGCCAGACCCCGCAGCCCGCCAGACCCCGCGCCGCGCCGCGCGACCCGACGCCGCGGTCCGCGAGACCCGGCGAAGGCAGCGCCGCGCCGCGCCGCGCGACCCGATGCCGCGGTCCGCCAGACGCGGTGGGAGGAAGGGCCGCGAAAGCCCCGGGCCGCGGGAGGCGGCGATGCGGCGCGGGAGGCGGAGGCCCGCGCTCAGAGGCCGGGAATGTCGAGCGTGTGCGACGTGTGTGTCGCCTTGGTCGCCAGGTAGCGCCGGTTGGCGGGGGAGACGTGGACGCCGGTCGGGATGCGCTCCTTGACCTCGACCCCGTAGGCCTGGAGCTGCGCCGCCTTGTCCGGGTTGTTGCTCAGCAGCCGGATCCGCTCGGCGCCGAGCGCCAGCAGCATCTGCGCCGCCACGCCGTAGTCCCGCTCGTCCTCGCCGCGGCCCAGGGCCCGGTTGGCCGCGTAGGTGTCGAGGCCGGCCTCTTGCAGGGCGTAGGCGTCGAGCTTCGCGTAGAGCCCGATGCCCCGGCCCTCCTGGCGCAGGTAGAGCAGCAGGCCGCCGGCCTCGGTGATGCGCTCGGCCGCCTCGCGCAGCTGGGGGCCGCAGTCGCAGCGCTGGCTGCCGAAGACGTCGCCGGTCAGGCACTCGCTGTGCGGGCGGACCAGCGGCGCGCCGTCGGCGATCGCCTGCTCCCAGTCGCCCAGCCCGAGGGCCAGGTGCTCCCGGCCGTCGGCCAGGCCGGTGAAGGTGAAGACCCGCGCGGTCGTGGCATAGCCGTCGGCGAAGCGCAGCGGGACCGTGACTCGTGTCCGGATCGAGGCCGCCGCCATGCCCGGTGTGTCCGACATCCGTCCCCCATGTGTCGTGATCAAGAAGCGAACCGGTCGGAGAGCGCGTAGCGCAGCAGCACGACGTCGCCGATGGGCCGCGCCTCGGCGAGCGTCGCGCGGCGGTGCGGCCCCCACGGGAACCGGCCGTCGCCGACGAAGCGGGGCGCCGCCGAGTCGCCGACGAAGAACGGCGCGACGACCAGCTGCAGCTCGTCGGCGAGACCGGCGGTCAGGAACTGGGTGTGCATCGTGCCGCCGCCCTCGACCATCAGCCGGCGGACGCCCCGGGCGGCGAGGTCGGCGGTGACGCGGGCCAGGTCGACCGGGTCGCCGCCGTCGATTACCGTGGCGGCCTCGGCCAGCCGGGCCCGTGCCTGGGCGAGCGCCGGGGTCGCGCAGTAGACCAGCTTGTCGTTGTCGCCGAGCGTGAAGAACCGGGCCGAGGGGTCGAGCGCGCACGACCCGGTGACGGTGACCTTGACCGGGTCGGGCTGCTCGCCGCGCGCGATGCGCTCCTTGCGCCGGGTCTCGTCGCGGATCAGCAGGCGCGGGTTGTCCTTGCGGACCGTGCCGGCGCCGACCAGGATCGCGTCGCACGTGGCGCGCACCTCGTCGACCCGGTCGAAGTCCGCGTCGTTGGACAGCAGCAGCCGCTCGTCGCCCGCCGTGTCGACATAGCCGTCGAGCGACATGCCGCAGCTGAGCAGCACGTACGGGCGGTTGGTCACCTGCTCAAGATAATCCCCCGTCCGGGTGACGGCACCTTCACGCACCGGTGCCGACCAGCTCCCGCATCGGCCGGCCCGCCGGAACACCGCGGTGATCAGGCACGACGACCGCCACCACGGGCAGCGCCGTGACGGTCGGCACCAGCGCGGGCGCCGCCGCCCGGGCGCGCAGGCTGGCGAGGGCGCGGGCCGCGATGACGGCCAGCCCGGGCACGGCGGCCACGAAGGCGAACACCCCGTAGATCACCGCGATCGTCAGGCCCTGCGCCGCGCTCAGCCCCGCCGCCCCGAACGCCCAGGCGGTGACGGCCTCGCGCGGGCCCCAGCCGCCGATGTTGACGGGCAGCGTCATGGCGAGCAGCGCCAGCAGCATCAGCGGCGCCAGGCGCAGCGTCGACGCCTCCGAGCCGGCGGCGCGGGCGGCCACCACGAAGGTGGCGAGGTGCCCGGCGAGCACGACCGTCGACGCGAGCACGATGCCCGGCCAGTTGCGGCGGCTGAGCAGGCCCGTGCGTACCTCGGCGAGGGTGGTCCGGATCGCCCGGGCCTTGCGCGACGCTCCCCGGCGCAGCCGGCCCGCCGCGAGCACCGCGACGGCCGCGACCAGGGCGAGGGCCCCGGCCGCCAGGGCGACCCACCGTCCGTGCTCGCGCAGGGCGGTCAACACCGGCGACGGTACGGTCAGCAGCACCGCCAGCCCGACGGTGACCAGCACGACCTGCCCGGCCGTGCGCTCCAGCACCACGGCCCGCACGCTGCGCGCCACGTCGCCCTCCTCGCGGCCGTGCTGCACCGCGCGGTCGACGTCCCCGAGCACGCCGCCCGGCAGCGCCGCGTTGATGAACAGCGCCTTGTAGTAGTCGGCGACCGCCGTCCGGAGTCCCAGGCGCAGGCCCAGGCCCCGGGCGACGAGACACCAGCGCCAGGCGCTGAAGACCGTGGTGGCGACGCCGATCGCGAACGCGGCGCCGAGCGTGGTCGCGTCGATCATGCGCAGCCCGTCGGCGAAGGCTCCCGTGCCGACGCGCCAGATCAGCACGCCCAGGATCGCCACCCCGCCGAGCAACCGGGCCCACGCCCAGATCGATCGCTTCATGCGTCTCGCCCCTTAAGGTTCCACCGTCCGTCATCCACTACACGTCCGGCGGGGGGCGCTCGGTTCAGTCGATCTGGGCGTAAAGATCTTGGTGGCCGACCGTCACGCGCAGCTCGCCCGCCCCGGCGGCCGCCGACCGGGCCGCCAGATAGCCGTCCAGCTGCAGCTCAGGGCGCTGCTCGGCGGCCGCGGCGACCCAGCCGCGCAGCCACGCCAGGATGAGCTCCCGCTGCTCGGCGCCGAGCCGCCACGGGCTGGGCCGCGTCGTCACGGACACCCCGGCCTGCGCGAACGCCTGGGCGGCCGCCCCGACCGCCTCCGGGCCGAGCAGCCAGCGGTCACCCGTACGGCGGCGCTGGTGGTCGTTGAACGCGGCGGTCACCTGCTCGTCGAGCGGGTGCGGCGGGTCGAGCGTCACCTCGCCGGCCACGGTCAGCGTGAACAGGGCGGGCGTCCGGGCGGCCACGAGCGTCGCGGCCAGCGCGGTGACCTCGTCGGCGGTGAACAGGTCGAGCAGCGCCGAGCAGGTGACCAGGCTCACCCCGGCGAGGTCGGCCGGGGTCAGCGCGGCGACGTCCTGCTCGACTGTCTCGGCCGTCACGGGGCTGCCGTCCGCCGTGGCGGCGGGCAGGTGCGCGGCGGCGTACGCGAGCAGGGCGGGGTCGCGATCCTGCAGCACCCACCGCTGCGGGCCGGGCAGCAGCGGGGCCAGCCACCGGGCCATCGACCCGGCGCCGCAGCCCAGGTCGCGGATCACCAGCTCGCCCTCGGACTTCACCAGCCCGGCCAGGTCGGTCGCGCGGGCCGCCGCGTCGGCGGGCTCGCGCAGGAGCAGCCAGTCGGTGCTGAATTCGCCAGTCATGGGAGTACCTCGCTCAGTCGTCTCGTCGTCTCGTCCCAGCCGCGCAGGGTGCCGCGGCGGGCCAGGGCCGCGGACCGCCACTCGCCACGCAGGCCGGGATCGGTCAGCCAGCGCCGCAGGGCGCCGGTCAGGGCCGGGCGGTCGCCCGGCGGCAGCAGATCGCCCGGCAACCGGCCGTCCGGGGCCGCGCCCAGCGCTTCCGGTACGCCCGCCACGCGCGTGGCGAGCACGGGCACGCCCCGGGCGAGCGCCTCCGTGACCACCATCCCGTACGTCTCCGCACGCGACGGCAGCACAAGCAGGTCCGCGCTCGCGTAGGCCGCGCCCAGCGCAGTCCCCGTCAGCGGTCCCGGGAACTCCACCCGGTCACTGACGGACCGCACCCGCGCGGCGAAACCGGCGTCCCGGTCGAGCGAACCTACGCAGCGTAACCGCCACGGCGGGTCATCGACCACGCTGAGCGCCTCGACCAGGACGTCCTGCGCCTTGCGGGGGGTGATCGCGGCGACGCACAGCAACCGGTTGCCGGCCTCCGAGGGCGCCGCCACCGGCGCGGGGTCCACGCCGGGCGGGGCCACGTGGACCGACCCGTGCGGCAGGTCGTGCAGCTGCTCGACGCGCCGGGCCGCGGCGGTGCTGGTGGCGACGACCCGCGAGCTCGCGCGCAGGGCCCGCCCCTCGCCGGCCGTCAGCGCCGGATCCGCCCCGGGCTCGTCGCCCAGCGGCAGATGCACGAGCACGACGAGCGTGAGCCGCCGCCGCTGTGCTTCCATCACTCCCGGGGCGGCGCAGGCGACCAGCCCGTCGAGCAGCACCGTGGCTCCGGGGGAGAGCGCTCCCAGCGCCGCGGCCAGCCGTTCCTCGTCCGCGGCCGCCGGCGTGGGCCACGACCCGGGCGCCCGGATCTCGTGCACCGCACGCCGGGCGGACAGGCCCGCCAGGACCCGCCGGTCGTACGTGTTCCCGCCGCTCGGCGCCGCCGGGTCGTCGATCCCGCCCGGCAGCACCGCGTACAGCGTCGAGGTCACAGATCCCGCTCGTAGCTCGCCCACGCGACGTGTGACTCGTGCAACGTCACGGCGATCCCGGTGAGCCCGCCGGCGCCCGGCCCGAGCTCGCCGCCGGCCGCCTTCGCCGCGAGCCGGTCCGCGATGACCTTGGCAAGGAACTCCGTCGACGTGTTGATGCCCGCGAAGTCCGGCTCGTCGTCCAGGTTGCGGTAGCTCAGCGCCTTGCAGATCGCGTTGAGCTCCTGCAGCGCGAGGCCGATGTCCACGACGATGTTGTCGGCGTCGAGCTCGGGGCGCTTGAAGGTGGCGTCCACGACGAAGGTGGCGCCGTGCAGCTGCTGGGCCGGGCCGAACACCTCCCCGTGGAAGCTGTGCGCGATCATGATGTGATCACGGACCGTGACGCTGAACATCTACTCTCCGTCCTTTCCGTAAGTGATCAGGTGACACAGGGCCGGCAGCTCGCCGGACGTCAGCTTCGGCATGATCGCCGGCAGCTCGGCGAAGGCGGACTCGCCGGTCAGCAGCGCGTCGAACGCGGGGTCGGCGAGCAGCCCCAGTGCCGTGGCGAGCCGGTCGGCATAGGTGCGCCGCCCGCGCCGCGCCGGGGCGATCCCGCCCACCTGGCTGCTCTTCACCACCAGGCGCCGCGAGTGGAAGAACTCCCCGAGCGGCACGCTGACCTCCCGGTCGCCGTACCAGCTGAGCTCGACGACCGTCCCCTCGGTGGCCAGCAGCTCCAGCGAGCGGGTGAGCCCGGCCGAGGTGGCGCTCGCGTGGATCACCAGGTCGCAGTCGCCGGTCGCGTCGGCCGGCAGGGCGAACTCGACGCCCAGGGCGGCGGCGAGGCCGGCGCGCCCGGGATCGGCGTCGACCAGCTGCACCCGGGCGCCCGGGAAGCGGGACAGGATCGCGGCCACGCTCGCCCCGACCATGCCCGCACCCACCACGCTGATCTTGTCGCCGATCAGCGGGGCGGCGTCCCAGAGCGCGTTGAGCCCGGTCTCGACGGTCCCGGCCAGCACCGCGCGGGCGGCCGGCACGTCGTCGGGGACCACGGTCACGGCGTCGGCGGGGACCACATAACGGGTCTGGTGCGGGTAGAGGCAGAAGACCGTACGCCCGGTGAGGTGCGCCGGGCCGCGCTCGACCACGCCGACGTTCAGGTAGCCGTACTTGACGGGGCCCGGGAAGTCCCCCTCCTGGAACGGCGCGCGCATGACGTCGTGCTGACTCGCCGGTACGCCGCCGCGGAACACCAGCGTCTCGGTGCCCCGGCTGACGCCCGAGTGCAGGGTCCGGACCAGGACCTCGCCCGGGCCCGGCTCGGGGACCTCGGCCGTCCGGAGCTCGCCGCGGCCGGGCTCCGCCACCCAGAACGCCTCACCCTGCACAACGATCTCCTTCTCCCGGGGATGAACCGATCGAGCCGGGGCAACGTGTTCTCCGGCGACGGCAACCATACGGGAACCCGATCTTGCTCCTCCCGAAGGAACGGTGACCATGAGTATCGGCACACTGACAGCTCGCTCGGGCCGCGGTCCGCTCGCGGGCTTGGCGGCACACTTCCTGCTGACCGCCGCGCTGGCGGCCACCGCGGGCGTGACGGCTGCCGGGTGGCTCGCCGGTACGGCGTACGCGGTCGCGTTGTGCCTGTTCCTCCAGGCCGGCCTGCGGCGCGGCGGGATGCGCGTGCTGGGCCCCGCCAACACGGTGACGCTCTTCCGCGCGGTCCTCGTCGGCGGCGTCACCGCACTGGTCGTCACGTCCTTCCAGCAGCACGTCCCGGTCGCCCTGACGGTCACCCTGGTCGGCGTGGCCCTCGCCCTCGACGGCGTCGACGGCCAGGTCGCCCGCCGCACCGGCACGTCGAGCCCGCTCGGCGCCCGCTTCGACATGGAGATCGACGCGTTCCTGATCCTGGTGCTGAGCGTCTACCTGGCCGGCGGGTACGGCTGGTGGACGATCGCCATCGGCGCCTTCCGGTACGCCTTCGTGGCCGCCGCCTGGGCCGCGCCCTGGCTGAGTGCCGCCCTGCCCCCGAAGTTCTCCCGCAAGGTCGTCGCCGCCCTCCAGGGCGTGGTCCTGGTCCTGGTCACGGCGAACCTGCTCCCGCACGCGCTCAACCTGCTCGCCCTGCTCGTCGCCCTGACGACCCTGACCTGGTCCTTCGGCCGCGACATCAGGTGGCTGTGGCGCACCGAGCTGACCCGCCGCGCCCGCGCCGCCGTCACCCGCAGCATCCCCCTGCGCCACCGGCGCCCCACGACCGTCAGCGCCTGACCTGCTCCACCGCGCCGGCGGGGGCCAGGACGGCCCAGGCGCTGGTCACGCCGGCGAGGTTCAGGTCGATCTGCAGCGGGGGGTCCGGCAGTTCGGCGCCCACGCCGGTCAGGTGGGCGTAGCCGTCGCAGGGGACGGTGACGGTTGCGATCGTGGTGGTGCCGGCCTCGCTCACGACGAACGTCGCCTCGGCCGGCCCGGTGCAGGCGCCCTCCAGCGCGTACTCGGTGCCGGCCAGCGCGTCCGTCGTGGAGCGGACGGCGGTGGTGCGGCTGCCGTCGTACTTGTAGCGGGCGAGCTCGTCCGGCACGGCCGGCGGCGGCTTCACCGGCCCGGGAGAGGCACCCGCGGACGGTCCGGCCGCGGAGCCTGTCGTGCAGCCGGCCAGGGGCAGGAGCAGCAGGAGCGTCGCGACGGCAGCGGTACGTACGGACACGGCTCAGGCCGGGATCCAGTTGCCGCAGCCCTGGCTGGTGAAGGTCTTGTCGCCGGGCTTGATGGTGACCGTCACCTTCGTGGCCGTGGCGATCGTGTCGCTGCCCACCAGCGCGCCGGCGGCGTCGCGGCGCTCCCAGAAGCACTCGAGGACCTTCTTGCCGCTCAGGTTCGCCGTGGTCACGTACGTGCCGGGCTGGACGTCCGAGCCCACCTGCAGCGTGCCCTCGCCGAAGCCGGCCAGGGCGACCTTCCAGTCGGCGGCGAAGCGGGGGCAGTCCTTGATGCGGTCCTGGTCGATCTGGAAGTCGTCCTGGATCATCATGTCGAGCAGCGCGCCGCGGCTGTTGGCGCGCGCGGCGTAAAAGCCGTCGCAGGTGTCGTCGGCGACGTCGGCGCAGTCCTTGCCGCAGGGCTTCCAGGAGCCGCTCGCGGCGGTGGTCTTCTTGGGGGTGGCGGTGGCCTCGGGCGCCGCGGCCTCGGTGGTCGCCGCCGTGGAGGCCGGCGCCGCCTCCGGGTCACCCCAGATCGGGTTGCCGTGGCTGCACCCCGCGAGGGAGGCGGCGAGGACGGTGGCGGTGATCAGGCTGGCGGCGCGACGACGCATGGTTGGAAACAGCTCCCGGTCGAACGTGAATGGCGCGCACGAGTCTGGCGCTTCCGACCGGATCTGTCGAGCGGGGACAGTGGTACGCGGTTGCGGAAAGTTCCCGGGGTCGCCCGAAGGGATCCACATTCGCGCTGCTCACCGACAAAACGGCAAGATCGTGGCAGGCTCGGCGGGTGCCGTTGCCCGATCTGGACACCTACAGCCCGCACCGCACCGTGCTCAACGCCGCCTTCGAGGGCGTGGCCGTGCCGGGGTTGCGAGCCGAGTTCTTCCACCGCACCGAGGGGGACCGCGTCGCGTCGGCGGGGCGGTACTCCCTCGGCGGGCGGGACGTGCTCCTCGCCTGGGGCTGGACCGACGAGGAGCACTGCGCGTTCTCGGCGGTGCGGGACCCGGCGGGGTTCTGGCACCCGGAGACCCCCGGGTGCCCGGTGGTGCGGATCCTGCGGGCCGGGCCGGGCGACGAGGTGACCGGCCTGGCCGTCCGCACCCCCGCGGGCGAGTGGGTCTACGAGTCGATGCGCGCCGGGGCCGGGACGGGCTCGCGGCGGACCACGTAGAGCGAGGCGCCGGTCAGGCCGAGCGCCAGGGCGAACAGGGCCAGGTGCAGCCCGGGGTGCACGATCGGCACGAAGCCGATGATCGCGACGGGGATCTGCACGATCGCCACCAGCCCGGCGAGCAGCCAGCGGCGGGAACCGCGCCACAGCAGCGCGGTCCAGACCGGCGCCGAGGCGACGGCCAGGGTGAGGCCGTCCAGCACGGCGTGCAGGGTGGCATTGTGGACGTTGGTGTGGGCGAAGGCCTGCGCGGGGGCGGCAACCCACAGCGCGGCGGCGACGAGGGCGGCGACGACAGCGGCACGACGCATTGGTGATCCTCCAAGCGTTATGGAACCGTTGCACTGAGTAATGACGGTACGGAAGCGCCGCCTGTCCGGTAAAGCCCCCTAGGGATTCACTCGCGCCACCAGGTCGCACACCGCGGGCAGGCACCGGCTCCAGTAGCCGAAGTTGTGGCGCCCGGGCTCGTAGGTGCCGGCGGCCTTGGGCTGCGGCAACACCTTCTCGAAGGCGCGCGCCGTGTCGGCCAGGCCGTCGTCCGTGCCGCACCACAGTCCGACCGGGACGCCGCGCAATGCCCCCGCGCGAGTGAACGCCTCATCCCCCGCGGCGAGGGCGGGGGAGAGGGCGGCGGCGCAGTGGACGAAGCCGGGGAAGGTCTCGGCGAGCAGCAGCGCCCCCGCGCCGCCCATCGACCAGCCGAGCACGGCGAAGGAACGCGTCGCGAAGCCCCGCTCGGCACACCAGGCCGGCAGCTCCTCGTGCACCATCCGCTGCGGGTCGTCGGCAGGCCCCGGGCGCCAGCCGAGCCGGCCGCCGGTGGCGCCGGCGAGGACGAAGGGCGCGTTGCCGCGGCGTACGGAATCGGTCAGGAAGCGCGCCAGGCCCAGCGCGGGAAAGTCCGCCGCCGTCTTCGACGCGCCGTGCAGGACCAGGCACACCGGCAGGCCGCGCCCGTCACCGTGGCCGGCGGGCACGGCCGTCCAGAAGTCGACCGTACGGCCCCGGGCGCGCGAGACGCGCTGCTCCAGCCGCTCGTCGCCGGCCGGGGCGTCCGGGAGCACCGGAACGTCGGCGGGTCGCAGCTGGGAGTAGGACGTGGCGGCCGTCAGGGTGAGTGCCGTGCCGGCGCCCGCCAGCAGGGTCCGTCGCTTCATGAAAAACCACCATAAACGGACAGAACCGCCGATCCGGGCGGCGCGCCGA
>NZ_JAUQWH010000142.1 GCF_030757795.1 Actinoplanes oryzae | reverse complement strand
GCGTCGAGCAGCCCCGCCATGATCTTGTGGCAGGTGTACCAGGGTGCCCAGATCTCCCCGTACGGGGCCAGCTCCTCGAGCCGCGCGAACTGCCATTCCCCGTACGCCGCCAGAAAGCCCGGATGCGTGAACCGCCCCGTGGCGGCCAGCGCCGCCTGCACCTCCGCGAGCCCGGCGACCAGCTCGTCCGTCTTGTCCCGCAGCGACGGCACCCGCGCCAGCATGGACAGGAAATGCCCGGCATAGTGCCCGCGCAGCAGTGACGCCGTCGGAGCGACCCCGGCACCGGGGTAGTCGGACGCGCCCCACGGCTCCTCCGCGGGATGCCCGAAGTCCTCCCAGTTGCCCGGCGGCTCGGCGCCCCGCGTGTCGAGTCCCGCGTTGGCCCGGAAGACGGCCAGCAGCCGGTCGACGGGATAGACCCGGGCGAGGTGCAGCATCTGGTCCTGCGCACGGGCCTGAACCCCGTCGAGAAGCGTCACTTCGCGAAACGGGAAGCCCACTGCTCGATCCCTTCCGCGTCGATCGGCAGCGCCCCGGAGAGCACCTCGTTGCCGGACGCCGTCACCAGCAGGTCGTCCTCCAGCCGGACGCCGATCCCGCGCAGCTCCGGCGGCACGGTCTCGTCGTGCGCGTGGAAGTAGATGCCGGGCTCCACGGTCAGCACCATGCCGGCCCGCAGCGGAGCACCGTGGTACGTGTCGTACTCGGAGCTGCCGCAGTCGTGCACGTCGAGCCCGAGATGGTGGCCGACCCCGCAGACGATGTAGCGCCGGTGCTGCTGGCCCCCGGGGCTGAGCGCCTCGTCCACCGAGACCGGCAGCAGCCCCCAGTCGGCGAGCCCCCGCGCGAGCACCTCCATCGACGCGAAGTGGAAGTCGGAGTACTGCCCGCCCGGGCGCACCTGGGCCATGCCCGCGCGGTGCGCCGCCTCGACCAGGTCGTGCACCTGCCGCTGGGCCGCGCTGAAACCGCCACCCACCGGGATCGTCCGGGTCACGTCCGCCGTGTAGAGCGAGCGCGCCTCGACGCCCATGTCCAGCAGCAGCGCCTCGCCGGGCAGCACCGGCCCGTCGCAGCGCACCCAGTGCAGGATCGGCGCGTGCGGCCCGGAGCCGACGATGGTGCTGTAGCCGGGACCGTTGCCGAACGTGCGCGCGTGCCGGTCGAAGGTGCCCTGCAGCCAGCGCTCCCCCAGGCCCCGCGAGACGGCGTACGGCACCTCGCCCGCGACCGCCTCGAATCCGCCGACCGTGGCGTCGATCGCCGCCCGCAGCTGCCCGATCTCCCACTCGTCCTTGACCATCCGCAGGTCCGAGAGCGTCTCGGCGGCGTCGGCGGCCTCCGACGGCGTGACCAGCGTGTCCAGCGGCCGCACCGGCAGGTCCAGCGCCTCGGCCCACGCGTCCAGCCCGGCGGACGGCCCGACCCACAGCTCCCCGTGGGCCGCGCTGGCGTAGAAGTCGCGCTCGCCCGGCCGCGCCGGCGGCGGCAGGTACAGCACCGCGTCGTGCCCGCCCGCGTGCGGCCGCATCACCAGCACCGCCCCCTCGGCCTGGCAGGACGTCGCCCACACGAAGTCGCTGTCGGCCCGGAACGCGTGGTCGGCGTCGCCGTTGCGGTTCTTCGCGACCCCGGCGGACAGCACGACGGTCCGGCCGGGCAGGGCGGCGCTGAGCCGGGCGCGGTGGTCGGCGGCGGCCCGTGCGGCGGCGGCGTCGACGGGCGCCGGGACGTCCTGGGCGGCCCAGCCCTGGCCGATCAGCGCCCGGAAGCCCGGGCTGTCGTCGGCCAGGCGCGGCGGCTTGGTCCCGGCCCAGGCCGGTCGGGTGGTGCCGGTCATCGCTGCTCTCCTCCACGGTCGCGGACCATCTCGCGCAGCCGGGTGAAGACCCGCCCGCTGCCGATGCCGTCGTGCTCGAACTCGTTGGTCACCCACGCCTGCGCCGCACCGACCCTCGCCAGGGTGTCACGTTGCAGGCCGGAATCGACGAACACGTCGTCGAAGTACACCGCGGCGGCCAGCGGCACCTCGTTGGCGGCCAGCCGCTCGGGGTCGTACAGGGAGGACCAGGTCTGCACCTCGGCCAGCGCCTCCATTGCGGCGGCGAAGGGCCGCAGCGTGGTGATCTCGTGGAACATCCACGGGAACGCCATCTCGGTCGTGAACAGCAACGGCCGTCGCGACGGGTCGAACTCCGGCCGCCGGTCGCGCTCGCGTTGCGCCGCCCAGCGGAACGGCCCGTTCGGCCCGTCGCCGTAGATGGTCTCCTGCAGCGTCCAGAAGAGCGGGTTGCCCGCCGTCGAGGAACGCACCAGAACCGATTCCAGGAAGTCGCCGGTGAGGTGCCCGCCGGGCGCGAACGCCTCGGACACCAGCCAGTGCAGGCGCAGATGCCCGGGGCCGAACCCCAGGTCGCCGCCGAGCGACTGGAACCGGGGCACGGACAGCGGCGACCCGTCCGGCAGCCGGACGTCCCCCTCCGCGAGCCGGTCCGCGACGGCCGCGACCGCGTCGACGTCCTGCGGGTAGCGCCGGTAGAAGTCGGCGGTCTTGGCGGCGGCCCGGGTGAACGTGCGCCGGTAGACCTCGTCCGGGCTCGGCGGCAGCCCGGGGATCCCGCCGCACACGTAGCAGGCGGCCAGCGCCTCCGGGGCGATCGACAGGTAGGTGAGGGTCAGCCAGCCGCCGAAGCTCTGCGCCAGCGTGGCCCACTTCCTCCCCTGGTACGCCGTCCGCCGCACCTCCTCGAGATCGCGCACGATCGAGTCGGCCCGGAACTTGAGCAGGTGATCCGCGGCGGCCGCCCCGGAGGGAAACCCCGCGATGACGGTGCCGTCCACCGGGGTGCTGCGCCCGGTGCCCCGCTGGTCGACCAGTACCACGCGATAGTGCGGCAGCGCCTCGGCCAGCCACCCGTCCACGCCCGTGGGCCGGGGGTTCGCCCCGCCCGGCCCGCCCTGCAGATAGGTCAGCAGCGGCAGGTCCTCCCGGCGGCGATCGGGATCCACCACCTCGCGCACGAAGACCTCGATCGGGGCGCCGGACGGGTCGGACCAGTCCAGCGGCACCGGCACGGTGAACTCCCGGATCCAGGCTCCGGGGATCGGATATTCGACGGTCATCGGGTCATCGCATTCCGCCGCCGCGCGGCTTCCCATTCGGGCCGGATCCGGGGGACCGCGGCCAGCAACGTGCGGGTGTACTCGTGCTGAGGGTCGCCGAACACGGCGTCCCGCTCCCCCGTCTCGACCACCCGGCCGGCGGTCATCACGGCGACCGAGGTGGCGATCTGCCGCACCACGGCCAGGTCGTGCGCGATGAACAGGCAGCCGAAGCCCTCCTCGCGCTGCAGGTCCCGCAGCAGGTTGATGATCTGCGCCTGCACCGACACGTCGAGCGCCGACACCGCCTCGTCGCAGACCAGCACGCGCGGGCCGACGGCGAGCGCCCGGGCGATGCCGATGCGCTGCGCCTGCCCGCCGGAGAACTGCGCGGGATACCGGCCGGCGTGGTCCGGGTTCAGCCCGACGCGCTCGAGCAGCCCCCGCGCCACGGCCCGGGTCCCGCCGGGGATCGGCCGCTTCTGGTAGCGCAGCGGGGCGGTGACGATCCGCTCGACGGTGTGCCGCGGGTTGAGCGACGAGAACGGGTCCTGGAACACCACCTGGATCGTCCGGCGCACCCGCAGCAGGTCGTCGCCGGTCGCCCGGGTGACGTCCTGCCCGTCGAGCAGGATCGTGCCCGAGGTGACGTCGAGCAGCCGCGCGGCCAGGCGGGCGGTCGTCGACTTGCCCGAGCCGGACTCGCCGACCAGGGCGAGCGTCTGCCCGGCGCGCAGCTCGAACGACACGTCGTCCACGGCGGTGAACCTCGCGGCCGGCTTGAACAGCCCGGCCGTCCCGGCGACGGCGAACTCCTTGACCAGATTCCGCGCTTCCAGCAGGGTCACCGGTCGCCTCCCAAGGTGCGCAGCGAAGCGATCTCGTCGTCGATGCGGGGCACCGCGTCCAGCAGCGCCCGCGTGTACTCCTGGCGCGGGTCCGAGAAGATCTGTTCGGTGGAACCGGTCTCCACCACGTTCCCGTGCCGCATCACCACGACGGTGTCCGCCACCTCGCTCACCACGGCGAGGTCGTGGGTGATGAGGATCAGCGCGGCCCCGGTGTCCCGGCGCACCTCGGCGAGCAGGTCGAGGATCTGCGCCTGCACGGTCACGTCGAGGGCCGTCGTGGGCTCGTCGGCGATGATCAGCTCGGGCTCGGTGCTGAGCGCCATCGCGATCATGACCCGCTGGCGCATGCCGCCGGAGAACTGGTGCGGGTAGTCGTCGACCCGGCGGCCGGCCTCCTTGATGTGCACGCGTTCCATCGCCTCGATCGCCACCTGCCGGGCGGCGCGGCGGCTCACCCCGGAGCGGTGCGAGCGGTAGGCCTCGGCGATCTGGGTGCCGACCGTGTAGTACGGGTTCAGCGACGACAGCGGGTCCTGGAACACCATCGCGATCCGGTTCCCGCGGATGTCCCGCATCTTCCGCTCGCTGAGCGCGGTCAGCTCCCGGCCGTCGAAGGAAACGCTTCCCTCTCTCGAAGCTCCGGCGGGGAGCAGCCCCATGACGGCCAGGCTGGTCATCGACTTGCCCGACCCCGACTCGCCCACGATGCCGAGAGCGCCGCCGGGCGGCAGGGAGAAGCCGATGCCGTCGACCACCTTGGTCTCTCCGAATCGGACGGTCAGGTCGCGTACCGAAAGAAGGCTCATGTCCCCATCCCCACCCGGACCCGCGGGTCGATCGCGGAGTAGAGCAGGTCGACGGCCATGTTGCCGACCACCACGAAGAACGCGGCGAGCAGCGTGACCGCCATGATGACCGGCTGGTCGTTCTGGGTGATCGAGTCGGCGGCCAGCTTGCCGACGCCGTTGATGCCGAAGACGGTCTCGGTGATCAGCGCGCCGCCGAGCAGCCCGGCGAAGTCCATGCCGGCGATGGTGACGATCGGCGTGAGGGCCGGGCGCAGCGCGTGCCGCCGCCACACCAGGTCCGGGCGCAGCCCCTTGGCCTTCGCGGTCCGCACGAAGTTCTCCCCGAGCGTGTCGAGCACGTTGGCCCGGGTGAGCCGGGTGTACGACGACGCGTAGCCGATCGCCAGCACGGTCCACGGCAGGACGAAGTTGAGGAACCACTGCGCCGGATCGTCGGCGAAGGGCACCGCCTGCGGGAAGGGCAGCCACTGCAGCTTGACCACGAAGACGTACTGGAGGGCCAGCGCCAGCACGTAGTTGGGGATCGACATGCCGCCCAGGGTCAGCCCGGCGATGAACCGGTCCGCGAACTTCCCCTCCCGCACCGCGCTGATCAGGCCGCCGATGACGCCGGCGAGCAGCCACAGCACGGCCGCGCCGATCGCCACGACCGCCGTCACGGGCAGCCGCTGCAGGATCATGTCGGTGACGATCTGCGAGGTCTGGAACGAGTAGCCCAGGCACGGCGCCGGGCAGTGCACGACGGAGGCGCCGCTGCCGTAGTCGCGCCCGGCGACGAGGCCCAGCAGGAACTGCAGGAACTGCGTCAGGAACGGCTGATCCAGCCCGAGGTTGGCGCGGATCTGGTCGATCCGGTCCGGCGTGCAGTTCTTGCCGCAGATCTGCACGGCCGGGTCGGGCGAGAGGACGAAGAAGATGACGTACGTGAAAAGGCACACCAGGAAGAGCACGAGCAGCATGCCCGCCACCCGGTGCACGACATAGCGGGTCATGAGCGGCCTCCCGGGTCCACCGCCGCGCGCACCCGGTCGCCCAGAACCATGAACGACAGCACGAGCAGCGCCAGGAAGGCGCCGGGCACGAGGAAGAACGTCGGCACGACCGAGTACCAGCCGACCGAGCTCGCGATCATCTGGCCCCACGAGGGCGCCGGCGGCACGAGACCGACGCCGAGGAAGGACAGGCCGGCCTCCGTACCGATGTAGCCGGGCACCGCCAGGGTCACCATCACGAGGATGGTCGAGCGCAGGTTCGGCAGGATCTCCGTGAAGACCAGCCGGGTCCGCGAGGCGCCCGACGCGCGGGCGGCCTCGACGAACTCGCGTTCCTTGAGCGACATGGCCTGCGCCCGCACGATCCGGGCCAGATAGGGCCACCCGAACACCGAGATCACCAGGACCAGCAGGTACTGCCGGTTGTCGGCCGGCAGCGCCGAGAGCACCGCGATCATGAAGATCAGCGCGGGGAACGCCATGAGGAACTCCATGACCCGCGAGACCACCAGGTCCGTCCGGCCGCCGAAGTAGCCGGCCAGCAGCCCGAACACCACGCCGAGCACAGTGGTCAGCACGGTGGCGCCCAGGGCGATCAGCATCGAGGACCGGGCGCCGTACACGATGCGGGCGAAGATGTCTCGCCCGCTGCCGGGCTCCACGCCGAGCCAGTGGTCCGCGGAGATGCCGCCCCACGACCCGAGCGGCACGCCGCCCAGGTCGGGGTCGATCGCGCTCTGGTCGAACTGGTACGGATCCCAGCCGCTCAGCTTCACGATCAGCGGCGCGAACACCGCCATCAGGACCACCAGCGCGATGTACGCGAGGCAGGCCACGGCCGCCCGGTCGCGCCGGAGCGCACGCCAGACGCCGCGCCGGGGATCCTCCGTGACCGCCGGGGCGGCGGCCTCGAGTTCCGGGGAGGGGATCGACACGTCAGCTCAGCCCTTCGACGCGTCCCGCAGGCCCACGATCCCGTAGTCGACGTCGCCCGTCGGCGCGACCACCCCGGCCACGTTGGTGCCCGGCAGGTAGATGCGGTTCTCCACGTTGAGCGGGACGATCGGCGCGAGCTGGAGGATCTGCTTGTCCAGGGCGCCCCAGGCCGCGTTCGCCGCGGCGAGGTCGGTCTGGTTCTTCGCGGCGTCGATCGCCTTGTTCACGGCGTCGTCGTTGATCTGGGCGAGGTTCTGGTTGCCCTTGGCGGTGATCAGCCGGCCGTCGAACAGCGGTGGCAGGAAGGTGGAGGCGCTCGACGCCCAGTCGGGGCACCAGCCGGTGATGGCGGCGTCGTGCTGCTGCGACGGGGTGCCGATCGTCTCGTAGTAGGTCGACACGTCGATCACGTTGAGCTTGACCGTGATGCCGGCCTTGCCGAGCGACTGCTGGATGGCCTCGGCCTGGCGCTGGGCGGTGGCGTTGGCGCGTACGTCCAGGGTCATGGTGAAGCCGGCGGCCAGGCCCGCCTGGGTGAGCAGTTCCTTGGCCTTGGCCGGGTCGCCGGCGTGGTTCGCGCTCGGGTAGAGGTCGAAGTCGGTGTGGCCGGAGACGGTCGACGGCAGGATCGTGGTGGAGACCGTGGCGAACTGGTTGCCGCCGGTGGCGTTGAGCACCGCGCTCTTGTCGACGGCGTAGCTGACGGCCTGGCGCACCTGCACGTTGTCGAGCGGCTTCTTGGTCGTGTTGAGACCCATGTACGTCTGGCAGGTCGAGGGCGCCTTGATGACGCGATCGGTGAACTGCGGCGCCTGCAGCCGGGCGATCGTCGCCGTCTGCACGCTGCCCGCGAGCGCGTTGACGTCGGCGCCCTGGCCTGCCATCAGCCGCTCGTCGATCGTCGCGCCGTCGATGCCGATGTCGAACTGCCACTTGTCGGGCAGCGCCTTGCGGACGGTGTCGGTTGCGGCGTCCCACTGCTCGTTGCGCTTGAGCTGGATCGTGCTGCCGGGGGTGAACTTCTCCAGGTCGTACGGGCCGGAGGACACGATGTCGTTGATGAAGGTGTCGCCCTCGCCGGTGCCGGCCGGGAACGGGGTGCCGCTGGGCATCGACAGGGCGGCGTCGAACTCGGGGAACGGCGCCTTGAGGTGGAACACGATCGTCTTGTCGTCGGGCGTCTCGATGGTCGTCAGGTCGCCCGAGCGGTACGGGCCCTCGTAGCCCTCCGGCGCGTCGATCAGCTGCTTGAGATAGGGCGAGCCGATGCCGATCTCCGGGTCCCAGCTGCGGCTGATGCCGAACTTCACGTCCTTCGCGGTGATCGGGGCGCCGGTGTCGAACTTGATCCCGTCCTTGAGCGTGTAGGTCCACGTCAGACCGTCGCCGGACACCTTGCCGAGGCTCGCCGCGAGGTCGGGGACCATCGCGTTGGGGTCCTGGGCGTCGTTCGGCGCCTTGGTCACCAGCTGGCGGTAGACGAGCCGGTAGAAGGCGTTGACGCCGCCGTCCCAGCCGCGCGACGGGTCGAGGTAGGAGAAGTCGTCGGTCTGCAGCACGTGCACGGTGCCGCCCTTTACCGCCGTGCCCTCGCCGGCGTTGCCTCCGGAGGTGCCGGAGGACGAGCCGCCGGAGCAGGCCTGCAGGGCGAGGGTGGTGACACAGAGGCCGGCCAGGGCCACAGGAGTTCTCTTCAAGGGGGTTCTGCCTTCCGCGAATGACTCGATCAGGAAGTGCGCGGGGTGCCGGCTGCGACCCGGATCACCATGGGGAGACAGTAATATGTCACACCTCGCACGTGAAGAGTTGGCGAGAAGTTGTTTACCAACACGAAAGGCCGGCCACCTGTACGGTGACCGGCCTCGGCGGACGCGGGATCAGTCCTCGGCGCGTCCGTTCCACCAGCCGAGCACGTGCCCGATGTGCGCGTTCATGAGCGTCTCGGCGCCCCGGCCGTCGCGGGCCTCGAGCAGGTCGACGAGGCTGTGGTGCTCGGCCGCCGACCGGGCCAGCTCCGCCGAGCCGATCATGTCCGCCAGCCCCACCATCCGGGTCTGCTGCCGCAGGTCCCTGACCAGCGCGACCAGCCGCCGGTTGCCGTGCAGCTCGAGCAGCCGCAGGTGGAAGTCCATGTCCGCGGCCAGATAGGCGGCCAGGTCGGCGGCCGCGGCGGCATCCACGATGACCTGCGCCATCGCCCGCAGCGACGCGGCCGTCGACGGCTGCAGGGTGCGGGCGATCTCGCGCATCGGCGGGCTCTCCAGCTGCTGGCGCAGCCGGACGATCTCCCAGAGGTCCTGCTCGCTGACGTCGGTGACCCGGAAGCCCTTGTTGCGCACGACGTCGACGAACCCGCGCTTCTGCAGGTTGAGCATCGCCTCGCGGACCGGCGTCGCGGAGACGCCGAACCGCGCGGCGAGGGTCGGGGCGGTGACCAGCGTGCCCGGGGCGAGCTCGCCGGAGACGATCGCGGCGGCGACCGCGTCCTCGACGGTGCCCCGCAGGCTGACGCCCACCTCGACCGGGCCGATGACCGATGAGCTCACCGGCGACCTCCTCGCTCTAGTGCAATGTCACACAGCGTCGCGGCGGCTGCGGACACCAAAGTATGGCACTCACCGGTCGCGCAGCTCGGCCGGGAGCACCGCCGCCGGGGCGCCCTGGAACGCGACCGGACGCTGCCACCGGGCGATGGCGGCCAGTCCGACCGAGGTGGACGTGGGCGCGGTCGTCGCCGGCCACGGCCCGCCGTGCTGCTGGGCGCCGGAGACCGTCACGCCGGTCGGCCAGTCGTTCCACACGATGCGCCCGGCCGTGTCGGTGAGCACGTCGGCCACCGCCACCGCCACCGGGTCGTCGCCCGAGCTGTGCCCCTGGATCGTGGCGGTGAGCTGCCCGGGCAGCCGCTCCAGCAGCTCGGTCAGCTCCTTGTCCGAGGAGTAGCCGACGACCAGCCCGGCCGGGCCGAACATCTCGATGTCGAGCACCTCCGGGTCCGCGAGCACGTCGGCGGCGGACGCGGTGAGCACGCCGGCGCGGACACCCTGCTCGTTGGGCGCCCCTTCGGCCGCGACGCGGACCGCCGGATGCGCACTCACCCGGCGTACCGCGTCGGCGAAGCCGTCCTCCAGGCCGGAGGTGAGCATGCGGCCCGGCACCGGCAGCCGCACCGCCGCGAGGAAGGCCTGCGGATCGGGCACCAGGACCACGCCGGGGTTGGTGCAGAACTGCCCGGCGCCCAGGGTGAGCGAGCCGACCCAGCCCTCCGCCAGGGCGGCACCGCGCTCGGCCCACGCCGCCGGGGTCACCACGACCGGGTTGACGCTGCCCAGCTCGCCGTAGAACGGGATCGGGTCGGGCCGCGAGACCGCGATGTCGAACAGCGCCCGGCCGCCCTTGGTCGACCCCGTGAAGCCGACCGCCTTGATGCGTGGATCCCGCAGCGCCTCCAGGGACGCCTCCACGCCCTCGATCAGCCCCAGCGCACCCTCCGGCAGGACCTCCGCGACCACGTCCCGGGTACGCCGGGAGAGCCGCGGATGGCCGGGATGCGCCTTGACGACGACGGGGCACCCGGCGGCCAGCGCGGAGACGGTGTCCCCGCCGAACACGCTGAACGCGAACGGGAAGTTGCTCGCCGCGAACACGAGCACCGGGCCGATCGGCACCACCGTGCGGCGCAGGTCGGGCCGGGGGCCCATGCCCCATTCGGGGTCGGCGGGGTCGATCCGGGTGGGCAGCAGCTCGCCCGAGCGCAGGCCCCCGGCGAAGAGCCGGGCCTGGAACGTGGTGCGCTTGAGCTCGCCGGTCAGCCGCGGCACCGGCAGGTGCGTCTCCTCGGCGGCCAGCGCGATCAGCTCCTCGGCGGCGGCATCGAGTGCGCCGGCCGCCGCTTCCAGCCACTCCGCGCGCTGCTCCGGCGTCGCGTGGCGCATCGGGACGCGGGCCGCGGCCGCAGCCTCCAGGACAGTCACAAGGTCTCCTCAGAACTCGAAGCCGGCCGGGTACGGGTCGGTCGGGTCCAGCATGTACTGGCCGATGCCGGTGATCCAGGCGCGGCCGGTGATGGTCGGCAGCACGGCGGGCAGGTCGCCGATGGTGGTCTCCCCCACCAGCCGCCCGGTGAAGGTGCTGCCGATGAACGACTCGTTGACGAAGTCCTGCCCGATCGCGAGCTCGCCGCGCGCGTGCAGCTCCGCCATGCGCGCGGACGTGCCCGTGCCGCACGGCGACCGGTCGAACCAGCCGGGGTGGATGGCCATGGCGTGCCGCGAGTGCTGCGCCGTCGAGCCCGGGGCGAGGAACTCGACGTGGTGGCAGTGGTCCACCCCGTCGATCGTCGGGTGCTTCGGCGGGGCGGTCGCGTTGATGGCGTCCATGATGGCCAGACCGGCCTTCAGGATTTCTTCCTTACTGCCCCTGTCGTACGGGAGACCGAGCGCCTCCAGCTCGACCATGGCGTAGAAGTTCCCGCCGAAGGCCAGGCTGTACGGCACCGTGCCGTAGCCGGGGACCTCGACCGTCACGTCGAGCCGGTCGCAGTAGGAGGGCACGTTCTCCAGCGTGACACTTTCGGCATGTCCGTCGCGCACCTGGACCTGCGCCACGACGAGTCCGGCCGGGGTGTCGAGCCGGATCGTGGTGACCGGCTCGGTGACCTCGACCATGCCCGTCTCGACCAGCACGGTGGCCACGCCGATAGTCCCGTGCCCGCACATCGGCAGCAGCCCGGAGACCTCGATGTAGAGCACGCCGAAGTCCGCGTCGGGCCGGGTCGGCGGCTGCAGGATCGCCCCGCTCATCGCCGAGTGCCCGCGCGGCTCCGTCACGAGCAGCCGCCGCAGGTGGTCGAGGTGCTCGATGAAGTGCAGCCGCCGCTCGTTCATGGTCGCGCCGGGGATGACGCCGAACCCGCCGGTCACGACGCGGGTCGGCATCCCCTCGGTGTGCGAGTCGACGGCGGAGAACAACCGGGCCGCGCGCATGTCAGGCCGCCACGGCCCGGTACGCCTTGAGCGCCGCGACGGCCCGCTCGGTGTCCGCGGTGACCTGGGCGGTGTGCTCGGGCGTGAGCGGTCCGCGCGGCGGGCGGCACGGGCCGCCGTACCGGCCGACCAGGTCCATGCTGAGCTTGATCGCCTGGACGAACTCGGTGCGCGAGTCCCACCGGAACACCGCGACCAGCTGCTTGTAGAGCTCGCGCGCCTCGACGAACCGGCCGGCGACCATGTGGTCGTAGATCTCGACCGACTCGCTCGGGAAAACGTTGGGGAAGCCCGCGAACCAGCCCACCGCGCCGTCGGCCATCAGCTCGAACAGCACGTCGTCGGCGCCGGCGACCACGTCGATGTCGCACCGTTCCTTGATTTCGAACAGCCGCCGCACGTCGCCGCTGAACTCCTTGATGGCACTGACGTTCGGCAGTTGCGCGATCTCGGCGACCAGCGACGGCACGAGGTCGACCTTGGTGTCGATCGGGTTGTTGTAGATCATGATCGGGAGGCCGACCTCGTCGATCTTCGTGTAGTGCTCGACGACCTGCGCATGGCTCGCCCGGTACATGGTCGGCGGCAGGGCCAGCACCCCGTCGGCGCCGTCCTCGGCGGCCAGCTCGGCCCAGTGCCTGGCCTGATGCCAGCCCGGCCCGTGCACGCCCGCCACGACGACCCCGCGCCCGGCCACGGCCTCCACCGCCACCTGCACGACCTTGCGGCGCTCGGCGTCGGTCAGCGACGAGTACTCGCCCAGCGAGCCGTTCGGCCCCACGCCGCGGCAGCCGTTGCTGATCAGCCAGTCGCAGTGCTCGGCGTACTTGTCGTAGTCGACCTCGAGCCCGGCGGGGGCCTTGTCGCTGGGCTTGTAGGGCAGGGCGGTGGCGACGATGACGCCGCGCAGGTCGATGGGCTCGTTGCTCATGAGGGGTCCTCTCGGATGCCGGCCAGCTCCCCGAGACGGATCGGGGTGGCGATGGGTCGATGGGCGGTGCGGCCGGCGTCGAGCAGCCCGGCCGGCCCGGCGGTTTCGCGGGCCGCGATCTCCTCGACGGCTCGGCCACAGGTGCGGCCCTGGCAGATGCCCAGGCCGGCGCGGGTGGTCAGCTTCAGCGAGCGCAGCCCGCGAGATTCGGTCATGCGCGACGTCGCCCGCAGTTCCCCGGCGGTGACGTCCTCGCAGCGGCACACGAGAGTGCTGTCGTCGACCCAGGCCTGCCAGCCGGGCCGGATGCCGTGCGCTGTCGCCAACCGGTTCGCGAATTCCCGGTACGTGTTCCGGGCGCGCGCAGCCTGGGGCGGTGGCGCGTATCCGGCCGCGGCGGCCCCGGCGATCTCACCCTCGGCCAGCGCCAGGTCGACGCCGCCGATGCCGGTCAGCTCGCCCGCACTGAACACTCCTGGAACCGATGTCAGCTGGTTCCAAGCGACGTCCACGATGCCGCCGGTGGTCCGGCAGCCGGCGGCGATCGCCAGCTCGGAGCGCGGCACGAAGCCGTGGCTCACGCAGACCGCATCCACCTTGAGGGTCCGCTCGGTGCCCGGGATCGGCGACCAGTTGCCGTCGAGGCGTGCGGTGGTCACCGACTCCACCCGATCGGTGCCATGGGCGGCGATCACGCCGGTGCCGAGGTGGTACGGGATCCGGTTCCGGGCGAGGTCCTTCACGTAGCCGGCCAGCTCGGCGCCCTTGCTCCCGGCGCTCGCGAGCCGCCACGGCCTGGTGCCCCAGCCCTTCGCGAGTTGGACCGCGCCGGCGGCTTCGAGGACACCGGCGACGCGGGCACCGGTGCGGATCAGGCTGGAGACGACAGGCAGCAGGAACGGGCCTGCACCCGCAACCAGCACGTTCCGGCCGACGGCGACTTGCTCCCCCTTGGCGAGCGCCTGGGCCGCGCCGGCCGTGTAGACGCCCGGCAGATCCCAGCCGGGGAACGGCAGCGTGCGCTCGTGGGCGCCCGTGGCGATCACCAGCGCGTCCGGGTCGAACGTCCGTGCGGCCCGCTGCTGCCCGTCGGCGGGCCCCACGAGCACGTGGACGAGCGGGGGCCGTCCGTCGCGCCGGTCCACGGCCCAGACGTGGCCGTCGGTCACGACCTCGACGTCCCGCAGCGCGTTCCGGAATGTCTGGAACCGGTCCCAGCCGTGGTGCAGCTCGCGCTCGACCGCGGTGGCGCGGGCGGCGGGCAGGTGCCGCCAGTACTGGCCGCCGACGTCGTCGGAGGCCTCGACGAGTACGACCCGCGCGCCCCGGCGGTGGGCGGCGAGCGCGGCGGCCATCCCGGCCGGGCCGCCGCCGATCACGACGACCTCAGGCATCGTCGCCCTCGTGGAACTCGATGCGGTCGCCGTCGGCCACGCGGCGCTGGCAGGCCCGGACGTCGCGCAGGCCGTTCACCACCACAAGACAGTCGAAGCAGACGCCGATGCCGCAGAAGACGCCGCGCGCCTTGCCGGTCCTCGCGCTCCGCCGCCACGCGACGCGGCCCTGACCCAGCAGGACTCCGGCGACGGTCTGACCTTCCTCGGCCTCGACCGGCTCGCCCGCGATGTCGATCCTCACAACAGCCCTTCCCTGTCGAGGCGGAACTCGTTCTCCGCGACCGAGCCCGCGAACAACTCACCGATCAGGTCGGCGGTGGCGAGGCTGAGACCGATTCCCGCGCCCTCGTGACCCGTCGCGTGCCACAACCCGGGCAGCCGCGGGTCCGGCCCGATGATCGGCAGGTGGTCCGGGACGAACGGCCGGAACCCCCCGTACGCCCGCATCACCTGCGCGTTTGCCAGGAACGGGAACAGCAGCAGCGCCTTGGCCGCCAGCTCGGCCAGCACCCGCGCCTCGATCCGGTCGTCGAAGCCGCGCCGCTCCCGGGACGAGCCGATCAGCACCGTCCCCGCCGCCGTCGACTCGACGACGCTGGACGTCTGCAGGTCCGCCGAGCCGGAGCCGACCGCGCCCACATAGTCGGCGTCGTACACCTTGCGCCGGATCCGGTTCGGCATCCGCGACGTGACCAGCACCGTGCCGCGCCGGGGCCGCACCGGCAGGGTCACCCCGAGCCGCGAGCCCACCTCCGCCGACCACGGGCCGCTCGCCACGACGACGGCATCGGCGTGCAGGGTGCCGGCCGTGGTGCGGACGCCCGTCAAGCGGCCGTTGCTGAGGACGCCACCGGTCACCTCGACGCCCTGGCGCACCTGAGCCCCGTGCCGGCGGGCGGCCGCGAGCAGCGCCTCGGTGGCGATCACGGGCTGGATCTGCGCGTCCTGCGGATAGAAGACGGCGGCGGTGAAGTTCCGGGTCAGGTCGGGTTCGAGCTCGTACGCCCGGCTCTCGCCGACCTCCGAAGCGACGATGCCCGCCGCGCGCTGGGTCTCCGCGAACTCCCGCAGCGCCGTGGCGCCCGCTTCCGTGGTGGCCACGACCAGACCGCCCTTGTGGTCCAATTCCAGGTCGGGGAATCCCGGAGGCAACTCGTCGCGCAGCTCGTCCCGGACCCGGTCCCAGGCGACCAGCGAGCGCTGGGTCAGCCGCAGCTCGGCGCCGGGCCCCTTGTCGGAGACGAGGATGTTGCCCTCGCCACCCGACGACGTGCCACCCGCCGAGGCACCCCGGTCCACCACGACCACGTCACGGCCCGACCGGGCGAGGACACGGGCGATGGCAGCACCGACAATGCCGGCCCCGACGACGACAACCCGATCCGCGGACACGCCAGTACTATGTCACATGCTCCTCTGAACTGGAACTAGTATCTGATTCTGGCCTGGTAGCGGCCCTGTGCAATATTACTGGCGAGCATGCCGAACAAGGTCAGGGCATCGCCGACTGATCAGTATCCCGGGCCGAGGCTGTCCCGCACCGCACGTTCCGCCGCCGTGAGCGGCCGGCCGGGCTCCAGCCGCTCCGGGTGCCCGGGCGGCAGCGCCCCGGCGTCCGCCGCCTCCTGCCTGGCGATCCAGTAGTGCGGGTGGCAGCCCGTGAGGAAAAACCCGTAGTGGGCAAGGCCGGGCAGGACGAACCGGGCGCACCTGAGCAGGAGACTGACCATGCGGCCGAGGATGGCGGCAGCGGGTCCACCGGCGATCGCGTGCCGCTCGAGCGCCGGCACAAGGGAGGCCGTAGGGGCTCCTGACGGGGACAGGAACCGCCTACGGCCTCGAGGGGGAAGGTCTCAGCCGGCCTCGATCACCAGCGATGTGGCGCCGCCGCGCACGTCGATCTCGTAGCGGTTCTCGGCCTCACCGACGCCCGGGGTGGCCAATTGCAGCGTGCCGCCCGCCGCACCGATCGCCTGGTCGTCGAGCCGCACGTCGGTCGCTCCCTTGGCGATGCGCAGCAGCACCGCGGCGCCGGCCGGGCGGCGCACGGCAAGCCTGGTCACCCCGCCGGCGACGATCACGCGCACGGTGCCGCTCGGCTCGCCGAGCGTCAGCCCGACGTCGGTGGCGCCGCCGCTGAAGGTCAGGGCCCGCACCGGCGTACGGGACAGATCGGCCCGCACGCCCGCGGCGCCGCCCTCGACATCGACGGCCCAGGACACCGCGGCATTCAGGACCAGCTCGGCCGACCGGCGGCGGTTGAAGGGGCGCCGCGGATACCGGACGGTGACCGTGCCGTCCCGGGTCTCGACGTCAGGGATGTGTCCGGTGAAGCGCCCCTGATAAAGCTCGCCGGCGAGCCATTCCCCGCGCAGCACGAGATCCGATGTGCCGCCGGGAAAAGCGAGCGTGCCGGTGACGGCGTCACCGAGCGGTTCGCTGAGGTGGGTTGTGGCGTCGTCGTGGACGGTCATGGGCTTCCTTTCGGTGGAGGTCAGCGCAACGGTGCGGGCGTGGTGGCCCCGGATCCGGCGGGCACGGGCCGGGGCTCCGGGCCGGCTTCGTCGTGGTGCCGGGCCTGCCGGGGCAAGCGCAGGATCAGCAGCAAGGTGAGGACGGCGAGCCCCGCCTCGACCCAGAGCGTGCTCCGCAGGGCAGCGGCGAAGGTCTGCCTGCGGGCCTGGTCGGCCGCGGCCACGACGGCTCGCGTCGTGCGAGCGTCCCCCGCGGTGGCCTGCCGGCAGCCGGCCGGCTCGGGCCCGCCGTAGTCGTCGACCCGCTCGGTGAAGCACCGGCGCATCCCGGCCACGATCTGCTCGGCCGCGCCGGCCGTGACACCCTGCTCGCGCAGCTCGGCGCGCAACGCCGGGGCGACGGCATCAGCCTGCGGGCCGGCCTGGGCGCTGAGCTGGCCGAAGAAAACCACGCCGAGCACTGCCACGCCGATCGCGCCGCCGACCTGTTGCATGGCGTTGACGAGACCGGAACCGGACCCGGCGTCCCCGGCCGGGACATCGGACAGGATGAAGTCGAGGATCGGCGCGACGATCATCCCCATGCCCAGCCCGCCGGCGAGCGTGGCGGGCAGCAACTGCCACGGGGTGACCGCCGCCCCGGCCACCTGAGTGGTCACAATGATCCCCACCAGCCCGGCGCCCAGCAGCACGGCGCCGAGCACCAGGACCCTGCGGCCCAGCCGGGGCACGAGCACCGTCGCAGACACGGCTGCGGCGAAGCTGGTGCCGAACGACCACGGGATGCCGGTCAGGCCCGCTTTCAGCACGGAATAGCCGAGCCCGGCCTGCAGATAGAGGGTGAAGATCAGGAAGTAGCCCGTGACCAGCACAAAGAAGACCAGGTTCGCCGCCAGGCCGGCACCGAACGAGCGCGACCGGAACAGCGTCATCACGATCAGCGGGCTGCGTCCGGCCGCGGTGCGGCGCAGCTGCCCGCGGATCAGGACGGCGAACACCGCGGCGGCGAGTGCCATGGAGGCGAAGGTCCAGCCGGGCCAGCCGAGCTCGCGGCCCTGGACCAGCGGCACGAGCAGAAGCAGCAGCGCGGCCGTCAGGAGGGCGACGCCGGACGGGTCGAGTCGCAGCGCCCGCGGGGAACGGGACTCGCGGACGACTACGAGCGCGGCGGCGAAGGCCAGCACGCCGACCGGCACGTTGATCACGAAGATGCTGCGCCAGCCCCAGCCGAACAGGTCGGCGTCGGTCAGCACGGCTCCGAGCACGGGGCCACCCACGGTGGCGAGCCCGGCGAGCGCGCCGAAGGCGCCCAGGGCCGCTCCCCGCTGCGCCGGTGGGAACATCGTGGTGACGATGGCGAGCACCTGCGGCACCATGAGCGCGGCGCCCGCGCCCTGGAGGGCCCGGAACGCGATGAGCTGCCCGGCGGTGCCTGCCACCCCGCAGAGCGCTGAGGCGGCCGTGAAGCCGGCGACGCCGATGAGGAACATGCGCTTGCGGCCGGCGATGTCGCCCAGCCGTCCACCGGTGATCAGGAGGACGGCGAACCCGAGCAGGTAGGCCGCGACCACCCATTGGACCTGCGCGAACGAGGCGCCGAGGTCCCACTGCACGGGCGGCAGGGCGACGTTGACGATGGTCGAGTCGAGCAGGTCCATGAACGCCGCCAGCAGCACGACGACGAGAGCCAGGGTGCGGCGGGATCCGGCGGGTAGGGGCTGGTCTGTCCGGTGCGTCATGAGCGCGTCCCTCGGCTGACACGACGAAGCCGCTCGGACACAGGACCGGCGCGGCAAGGGCGGAGGATTACGATCCGGGAAGAGCAGTTACTGAAAAGATGACTGGCTGATTTACTCAGCAGGTGATTGTCTTAGTAACTGTGACATTTGAAGGCTAGCAGAGAGGCACTTCGTGTCAAGTCCCGATCCTGGTCCCGCCGGCCGGGACGACCTGATGGCGCGCATCAACCGGGAGATGCGCACCCTCGTGTCCCGCTCGGTGCTCTTCCACCACGCTGTCGCCGACCGGCTCGGCCTCAATGTCAGCGAGCTCAATTGCCTGGGCATCCTGGAGTCGACCGGGCCGACGACGGCCGGCGCGCTCGCCGGGCAGACCGGGCTGACCACGGGGGCGATCACCGGGGCGCTGGACCGGCTGGAGGCGGCGGGATACGTGCGCCGCGAGCGGGATCCCCAGGACCGGCGCCGGGTGATCGTCAGCCCGATGCAGGTCTCTCCCGCTGTCTACGGCCTGTTCGCCTCACTCGGGGAAGCGCTCGAGGGGTTGTGCTCCGACTACACCGACGAGCAGCTCGAGTCGCTCTACGACTTCGTCCGGCGGGCCGGCCCGATGACCCATGCCGAGACGCTCAAGCTGCGCGCGGGCGAGGCCCGCGCACAGCGTCCGCCGGCCGGGCGGGCTTCCGGTCAGTCCTGAGCGGTCATCTGGTCCACGAGCGCCGTCGTGTGCTTGCCGTCGAGGAACCGGGGGTGCGCCAGCACCTCCGAGAGGAACGGGATCGTGGTGTGCACCCCGGGGCCCGTCACGGTGAACTCGCTCAGCGCCCGCTGCATCCGGGCGATCGCCTGCCGCCTGTCGGGCGCCCACACGGACACCTTGGCCAGCAACGGGTCGTAGTCGGCCGTCACCCGGGCGCCCGGCGCCACGTGCGTGTCCACCCGGGTGAACGGCCCGGCCGGCGCCGCGAACCCGGTGACGGTCCCGGGTGCCGGGGTGAAGTTGCGTCGCGGGTCCTCGGCGTTCACCCGGCACTCGATCGCCACCCCCCGGCGCTCGACGCCGGCCTGCGTGAACGAGAGGGGCGCGCCCGACGCCACCCGCAACTGCTCCCCCACGAGGTCGATGCCGGTGACCAGCTCGGTCACCGGGTGCTCGACCTGCAACCGGCAGTTGATCTCCATGAAGTACGGCTCACCGGATCCGTCCACGAGGAACTCGAAGGTGCCCGCGCCGGTGAACCCGGTCGCCCGCACACCCCGCACGGCCGCCTCGTGCAGCGCGGCCGTCACCTCGGGGCCGAGGCCCGGGGCAGGAGTCTCCTCCACGAGCTTCTGCCGGCGGCGCTGCACCGAGCAATCGCGCTCCCCCAGGTGCACCACGGTTCCGTACCGGTCGGCGAGGACCTGCACCTCGATGTGGCGCACCGTGTCGAGGTAGCGCTCCAGGTAGACCCGGGAGTCACCGAACACCGCCTGACCGGTCGCGCGCACCTCGGCGTACACCTTGGGCAGCGTCTCCGGCTCGCGCACGACCGCCATGCCGCGCCCACCGCCCCCCGCGACCGCCTTGACGATCAGCGGATAGCCGATCCGCCCGGCCTCCGCCAGCGCCGCGGCCACCGTCTCGACGGGCAGCGCCCCGCCGGGCAGGACCGGCAGCCCCGCCTCGGCCATCACCGCGCGTGCCCGCGCCTTGTCACCCAGCCGGGCCAGCACGGCGGCGGAGGGGCCGACGAAGGTGAGGCCCTCCGCCTCGCAGATCTCGGCGAAGTCCGGGTCCTCCGACAGGAACCCGTAACCGGGGTGCACAGCCTCCGCCCCGGTCCGGCGCGCCGCCTCCACGATGGCGGCCGCGTTGAGATAGCTGGCCCGGGCGGGCGTCGGCCCGATGTGGACGGCCTCATCGGCGAAGCGGACCACGGCCGAGTCCCGGTCCGCCGTGGAGAAGACGGCCACCGTCCGGATGCCGAGCTCCCGGCACGTCCGGGCGACGCGCAGCGCGATCTCCCCGCGATTGGCGATCAGCACGGTGCTGAACATGGGTACCCCCTCTGCGGCCCGGTCAGCCGACCGGGGCGATGACCATCAGCGGCTGGTCGTACTCGACGGAAGTCCCGTCGGCGACGAGGATCTCGACGACCCGGCCCTGCGCCTCGGCGGTGACCGGGTTCATCAGCTTCATCGCCTCGATGATGCCGACCTGGTCCTCCGGGCCGATCACGTCACCGACCGCCACGAACGGCGGGGCACCGGGCTCCGGAGCCTGGTAGAAGGTGCCGACCAGGGGCGACCGCAACTCCTGCCCCGGGCCGGACCCCGCCGGCTCCGGGGTCCCCGGCGCCGGCACCGGAGCGGGAGCGGCTGCCGCCGGCACCGCTGCCACCGGCGGCCCAGCGGCCGGAACGGGTACGGGCCATTCCACCTCGAGGCTGATGTCGCCCGAGACCAGCCTGATCCGGTGCAGCGGCCCGACGGCCTCCGCCACCTCACGGACGACCTCGCGGGACATCATGCGCAGTTGCTCGGCCGGGCCGGGCACGTCGACGGTCATACTCGCTTTCCTTCCTCTCGGACGGCTGGACGACGCGGCGGGTCGGACGACGCTCAACCGGGCCGCAGCCCGTAGGCGCGGAACCGGCGGCGCCGGTCGGCCACCAGCTCCGGTCCGCCGTGCCCGGCCAGATCCCTCAGCGCCTCGCCGAGCGCCGCCCGGACCCGCTCGCCGGTCGCCACCGGCTCCCGGTGCGCACCCGCGCCCGGCTCGGGCACGACTCCGTCCACCACGCCGGCGCGCAACAGGTTCGCCGCGTCCAGCCGCAGGGCCCGGGCTGCCTCCGGAGCAGCGCCGGCGTCCTTCCACAGGATGGCCGCGCACCCCTCCGGGCTGATCACCGAATAGGTCGCGTTGCCGAGCGCCAGCACCCGGTCGGCCACGCCCAGCGCCAGGGCGCCACCGCTGCCGCCCTCGCCGGTCAGCACAGCCACCACCGGGACGGGCAGCTGGGACATCAGCCGCAGGTTGTCGGCGATCACCCAGGCCTGGCCGTGCTCCTCGGCCTCGATCCCCGGATAGGCGCCCGGGGTGTCGATCAGGGTCACCACGGGCAGGCCCAGCTTGGCCGCCAGGCGCATGACGCGGCCCGCCTTGCGATAGCCGGCGGGCACAGGCATGCCGAAGTTGCGGGCGGTCCGCTCCCGGGTGGTGTGGCCCTTCTGATGCCCGATCAGGGCTATCGGGCGCCCGTCCAGCCGGCCCAGCCCCGCGACGACCGCCGGGCAGTCGCCCTCGACGCGATCCCCGTGCAGCTCCTGGAACACGTCGAGCAGCTGGGCGGCGTAGTCCAGGGTGGTCGGCCGGTCGGCGTGCCGGGACAGCCGGACCGTCTCCCACGGATCGCGGTCCGGCAGCAGCTCCGGATCGGTGACGACCGCCGGAGGCGCGTCACCGGCACGCCGCGGGCCGGCCGGGGCCAGGGCGCCGAGGATGCGGCCGAGGGTGACCACGACGGTGGCGCGCGGGCTGACCAGGTCCACCATCCCGTGCTCCGCCAGGAACTCAGCGGTCTGAAAGCCGTCCGGCAGCTCCTGCCCGATCGTCTGCCGGATCACCCGGGGACCCGCGAACCCGACGTGCGCGCCGGGCTCGGCCAGCACGATGTCGGGCAGGGTCGCGAACGAGGCAGCCACGCCGCCGTACGTCGGATCGGTCAGCAACGACATGGTCAGCACGCCCGCCTCGTCCAGCGCCGCGATGCTCTGGCTGGTCTTGACCATCTGCATCAGCGAGACGACGCCCTCCTGCATCCGCGCCCCACCGGAGGCCGTGACGATCAGCAGCGGGATGCGCTCGGCGAGGCAGAGGTCGGCCGCGGCCGCGATGCTCTCGCCCACCGCCGCGCCCAGGCTGCCGCCGAGGAAGCGGAAGTCCATGGCCGCCACGACGAGGGGATGACCGGCGACCGTGCCCCGGGCGCAGAGCACCGCATCGCCGAGCCCGGTGGTCTGACGCGCCGCCGCCAGGCGCCGGGAGTAGGCCCGCTGATCGGAGAAGCGCAGCGGATCCTCCTGCACCGGCCGGGCCGGGCCGAGCAGCTGCCAGCCCGGGTCGAGCACCTGTTCCAGCCGCTGCGGCGCGGTCAGCCTGAAGTGCAGCCCGCAGCCCGGACAGACGTGGTGCAGGCGGGCGAGCTTGCGGGCGTAGACCAGCTCACCGCAGCGCGAACAGCGCTGCCAAGTCACGTCCTCGGCGGCCGCTGCCTGATCCGGCTCGATGCCGGTCTCCGCGATGGTCATCTCGGTCACTCCTGTCCTCGGCCGGCTTCATTCTTCGCAGGGGCGGCTTTACATCCGGTCCACTCGCGCTGGAGACGCGTCACTTGCCGGCGAGCTTCTCCAGCACCGGCACCAACTCCGCCGGCGACCGGTGGGCATCCATCTCGCCGCGAAGCCGCCGGGCCGCAGCGCCATGGGCGGGACTGCCGAGCAGGGTCCCGGCAGCCTCCCGGAGCGCACCGGACCGGGCCTCCTCCACGGTCCGGACGAGACCGGCACCCGACGCGGCCAGGAGCCGGGCATGGGTGGCGTGGTCGGGCAGCTGCGGCACGAGCACCTGCGGCAGCCCGGCCGTGAGAGCCGTCAGCATCGTGCCCGCTCCCCCGTGGTGCACCACGGCGTCGCACGAGTCGAGCAGCAGGTGCAACGGGACGTCGCGAAGCACCGTCGCGCCTGGCGGCAGCGGGCCGAGCCGGCTCGCCTGGGCGGTGCTGACGGCGTACACGATCTCGGCGTCCGTACCGACCGCCCGGCCGGCCTCCGCCGCCAGGAACCGCTCCGGTCCGAGCTTGCTCATCGTGGTGCCCCACGTGACGCACACCCGGGGCCGCGTACCGCGTGGCGGAAGCGGCGGGATGATGTCCGCGCCGGCTCCGTTGTACGGCACGTAGCGCACCGGCTCGGCCTGATAGCCGACCGGCAACCGCAGACCTTCCGGCGCCGGATCCAGCACCAGATCCCCGAGCACCCGCGCGGCGGGAGCGCCCAGCTGCGCGGTCAGCGGCTCGAGCAGGCCGGCGGCGAGGTCGCGGGCGGCGTACAGCAGGTCCACGCCATAGAGGAACCGGGTGGAGGGCACGCCGAGCGCGCCGGCGACGACGGGGCCGGCCCAGCTGGTCGTCTCGAAGACCACCAGGTCGGGCCGGAAGCGACGCGCGTAGACGAGCAGCTCCGGAGCCATGGCCTCGGCCAGGGCCAGCACCATGGCGAGCGCCCGCGGAGCCCGCCGCCCGCCGGGCTCAGCGGCGGGAACCGAAGCGGCGGGCGCCGAAGCGGCGGCACCGTCGGCGTAGCCCCGCACCAGCGCCGGAACGTCCACGTCCGCACCGACCGGCACGACCGGCAGCCCGGTCGCCGCCGCCACCGGCGCGA
>NZ_JAUQWH010000141.1 GCF_030757795.1 Actinoplanes oryzae | reverse complement strand
AACGCGTACGTCTCGCAGTGGGTGACGCTCGGCAGCGAGGCCGCCGCGGGCCTCGACCGGCTGCAGCCGCTGCAGCCGCAGGTTCCCACGCTCACTCTCCTGGTGGAGCAGGCGCTCACGACCTTGCGCTGACCGTCAGGTGGACGGTGACGGGGTCGCCGAGCTCGATCTCCTCCGCGCGGCGCACCTTGTCCTTGAGCGGGACGATGTAGCCGCCGTTCTTGGGCCACAGCGACGTCGTGAAGCTCGTCCCGCCGATCCGGACGGTCACCGGGATCATGCCCCAGCCGTAGCTGACCTCGCCGGCGACGTCGCTCAGGGCGGCGGCCTCCGGCGGGGGCACGGTGACGAAGTGGAACGGGGCCGGGCCGCGCCAGTACCAGACCTCACCGCTGAACCGCATCTCCATGAGCCCGCAATCTACCGAAGCGCAGGCGGAAATCGGCCAGGGTGAGCGAGACCAGCGGTGTGCGGCCGGTCAGCCACGCGAGCGGGCCGCCCGGCGCTACCGACCAAGCCGTGCGGAGCAGGGCTACAGCCGCGGTGCCCCGGACCGGCGTCACCACCGGACCAGCGCCGCCGTCCTGGGCCAGCGACATCGGAATCGGCCAGCGGCCGGGCAGCCGCCACCCGGGCCGGAGCGTGGCGGTGGCGATGCCGGTGGCCGCGGCGGCCGGCGGCTCGATCCGCAGCTTTGCCAGCCGCTTCGGGATGGCCCACAGCTCCCGGCCGCCGTCGCGGGAGGCCACGCTGTCCACCCAGATGTGGGTGATGGTGACGCCGGTGCGGACCGGGACGGCGGTCAGCAGCTCCCGGTAGGACAGGTCGCCGCCCGGTTCGTAGGAGACCCAGGCGGCGCCGACCGGGACGCGGCCGGCCAGCGAGACCGGGCGCATCGGGGCGGGCACGGCCGCGCGGGGCACGAGGAAGATCGACAGGTACAGCTGCCCGCGCAGGTGCCAGGGCGACGGCGGGTACATCCCCCAAGGATGACCCGCCGCCGCCGGATCAAACAGCCTCGGCGACCAGCGACTCGGCCGGCGGCGCGGCGAAGTGGCAGGCGACCTCCTGCGCCGGGGCCCGCTCGATCAGCGCCGGGTCCTGCGTGGCGCAGATGTCCTGGGCCTTCCAGCAGCGGGTGCGGAAGCGGCAGCCCGACGGCGGGTCGATCGGGCTGGGCGGGTCGCCGGCGAGCCGGATGCGCTGCCGGGGCGGCACCCCGCGGACCACACCCACGTCCGGTACGGCCGACAGCAGCGCCTGCGTGTACGGGTGCTGCGGCGCCTCGTACAGTCCGTCACGCGGCCCCTCCTCGACGACGCGGCCGAGGTACATGACGGCGATGCGGTCGCAGAAGTGGCGCACCACGCCCAGGTCGTGGGCGATGAAGACGAACGCGATGCCGAGCTCGCGGCGCAGCTGCTCGAGCAGGTTCATCACCTGGGCCTGGATGGACACGTCCAGCGCGCTGACCGGCTCGTCCGCGACGATGATCTTCGGGCGGGCGGCCAGGGCGCGGGCGATGCCGATGCGCTGGCGCTGCCCGCCGGAGAACTCGTGCGGATAGCGGTTGTAGTGCTCGGGGTTGAGCCCGACCAGCTCCAGGAGCTCCTGGACCCGGCGCAGCTCGCCGCCCTTCTCTACCAGGTTGTGGGTGCGCAGCGCGGTGCCGACGATCGCGCCGACGGTGTGCCGCGGGTTCAGCGACGAGTACGGGTCCTGGAAGATCAGCTGGATCTCCTTGCGGTACGGCCGGAGCCGCCGCTCGTTCAGGTGCGCGATGTCGTCGCCCTGGTAGAGGATCCGGCCGGCCGTGGGTTCGAGCAGCCGGGTGATCAGCCGGGCGGTGGTCGACTTGCCGCAGCCGGACTCGCCGACCAGGCCCAGGGTCTCCCCCGGCGCCAGGGTCAGGTTCACGCCGTCGACGGCCTGCACGGTCTGGTTCGCGCGGGCCAGGAAGCCGTCGCCCTTGGTCCGGAAGTGCATGGCGACGTTGTCGAGCCGCAGCAGAGGTTCAGTGCTCACGATGTCTTCCTCAGGGCAGCCGGGGCAGGATCTCGGACACGAACACCTGGTCCGGCGCTTGCAGGTGGCAGCGCGAGGTGTGCGAGGGGTCGGCCGTCCGGGCCACCAGGTCGGGGGCGACGGTGGTGCACATGTCGCCGGGCACCCGGTCGCGGAACTCGCAGCGCGGGTGGAAGGGGCAGCCGCTCGGCACCGCGAGCAGGCTCGGCGGGCTGCCCGGGATGGGGTGCAGCGGGGCCGGCTCGCCCGAGACGGCGGGCAGGCTCTCGAGCAGCCCCCACGCGTACGGGTGCAGGGGCGCGCCGAGCACCTGCTGGACCGTGCCGTGCTCGACCGCGTTGCCGGCGTACATGACGAGCACGTCGTCGGCGATCTGGGCCACGACGCCGAGGTCGTGCGTGATGAAGACGACCGCGGAGCCGAAGTCGCGCTGCAGGTCCTGGATGAGGTCGAGGATCTGCGCCTGCACGGTGACGTCGAGGGCCGTGGTGGGCTCGTCGGCGATCAGCAGCTTGGGATCGTTGACCAGGGCCATGGCGATCATCGCGCGCTGGCGCATGCCGCCGGAGAACTCGTGCGGGTAGCTGTCGAGCCGGCGCTTCGGGTTCGGGATGCCGACCCGGTTGAGCATCTCGGCGGCGCGCTCGCGGGCGGCCCGCTTGGAGACGGCGTGGTGCGCCCGGTAGGACTCGACGATCTGGTTGCCGATCGTGAAGTACGGGTGCAGCGACGACTGCGGGTCCTGGAAGATCATCGCCGCGCCGGTGCCGCGGTGCTTGCGCAGCTCCGCGGGCGACATGCCGACGATCTCCCGGCCGCCGACCTTGATCGAGCCGCTGATCCGGGTGCTCCTGGGGTCGTGCAGACCCATGACCGCCATGCTGGACACGCTCTTGCCGGAGCCCGACTCGCCCACGATCGCGAGCGTGCGGCCCAGCGGCAGCGAGTAGTTGAGCCCGCGCACGGCGGTCACCGCGCCGTCCGGCGTCGGGAAGGTCACCCGCAGGTCGCTGACCTCCAGGTACGGGTCCCCGGCCGGCGTGGCGACAGGCTGCGGCGTGGGAATGGTCTGCTCAGTCATCGTGCCACCTTCACAATCATCCGAGCCGCACCCGGGGGTCGAGCACCGTGTAGACGATGTCCACGACGAGGTTCATCACGACCAGCACGACGGCGCCGAGCAGGACGCAGCCCATGAGCACCGGGAGGTCGTACTGGTTGAAGGCGCGCAGCGAGAGCACGCCCAGGCCGGGCAGGCCGAAGATCGACTCGGTGAAGATCGCCCCGGTGAGCTGGCCGGCCAGGTCGAGGCCGAAGATCGTGGCGAGCGGCGTGAGGGCCGCGCGCAGGCCGTGCCGGTAGACGACCCGCCGCTCGCTGATGCCCTTGGACCGGGCGGTGCGCACGAAGTCCTGGCCCAGCGACTCGATCATCGACGCCCGCGAGTAGCGCGTGTAGGCGGCGGCGTTCGTGATGCCGACCGTCAGCCAGGCCGCGAGCAGCCCGCTGGCCCACAGGAAGGGATTGCTCAGGAACGGGTGGTACTCCGAGTGCGGCAGGAAGGTCGCGTACAGGGCGATCACCAGCGCGAGGATGAAGAACGGGATGGCGTTGACCGTGATCGACGAGCCGACCAGGATCTTGTCGCCGGTGCTGCCGCGCCGCCGGGCGGCCATCGTGCCGAGCAGCACGCCGCAGAGCAGGTAGACGACGGCGCCACCGATCACGATGGAGACCGTCACCGGCACCGCCTGCGCCAGGAGCTTCGTGACAGGCTGACCCAGGGTGTACGAGTAGCCGAGGCACGGCGCGGCGCAATGCTGCTCGACGCCGCCGGTGGTGTAGTCCCGGCCGGCGACGATGCCCTTGAGATAGAGCCCGACCTGCTCGACCGGGGGCTCGTCGAGGCCCAGGCTGCCCCGGATGTCCGCGAGCCGGTCGGCCGTGCAGCGGGTGCCGCAGATGACGCCGGCCGGGTCGGACGGGGCAAGGAAGAACAACGCGAAGCTGGCGATGATCGTCACGAGGATGACGCTGATCGCGCTGGCCAGGCGCTTGAGGATGTAGAGCAGCACGGGGAACTCCTCGGCTCCTGCGTGGAACGGGGAACGGCGAGCGCGGTGGCCCGGCCCGGACGGGGGCCGGGCCACCGGCTCGGTGAGGCGTGCGCCGGATCAGCTCTTCAGGAAGAAGTTGTTGTAGGCGTACGTGCCGGCGGCCGGGTCGATCGTGGCCCCGCCGACGTTGGTGCCCGCGACGACGGCTTCCTTGGTGTAGTAGTACGGGATCGCCACGTACTTCTCCATCATGGCCTTGTCGATGGCGGCCCACTTGCTGGTCGCCTCCTCCGCCGGGAGGGCGGCGACGTCGTCGATCTGCTTGTCGACGGCCGGGTCCTGCATCATGCCCCAGCTGGTCTGGTCGGCGACCGAGTGCGACTGGAAGAGCACCGGGAACCACGAGCCGCCGGACGGCCAGTCGGAGCACCAGCCCTGCGGACCCTGCGACATGTTGACCGGAGCCTTGTAGTCGGAGATCTTGGTGCGCAGCTCGGCGGTGGTGACGCCGATCGGCTTGGCCTTGAAGCCGGCCGCCTCGAGCGCGGCCTTCTTGACCTGGGCCACCTGCTGCGAGATCGGCTTGCTGCTGTCGAAGTACCAGCTGACCTCGAAGCCCGTCTTGCCGGCCGCCTCGAGCATGGCCTTCGCGCCCGCCGGGTCACCGGTGCCGCTGCCGGACAGGTCGGTCACCGGGGCGTACTTCTCGTAGCCGGGGACGCCCGGCGGCATGACGGTGCTGGCCCGCTCGGCGACCAGGTCGCTGAGGCCGGCGGCCTTGTAGAGCTGGTCGTACGGCCACGCCTTGGCGATCGCCTTGCGCACCTCGAGCGGGATCTTGGTGGTGTCCATCTGCCACGAGTAGGTGCAGGGCGACTCGCCCGTGACGAGCTGGGCCTTCTTGTCGCCGGTCACCTGCGGGACGAACGAGGAGTCGAGCTGGTCGTAGGAGACCGAGTTCGCGTCCGGGCCGTTGCTGTTCAGGACCTGCTGCTGGGTCTTGACGGCGTCGGCACCCCACTTGAAGTCGTAGCCGTCGAGGTACTGGTGGCGCACCGGGTCGGTGTTGGTGTCCCAGTTGGTGTTCTTGCTGACCTTGAGCTCGACGCCCGGCGTGTAGCTGTCGATCTTGTACGGGCCGGAGGCGATCGGCTTGTTCTTGTAGTCGGCCTTGGTGTCCTTGGCCTTCGGGATCGGCGAGAAGACCGGGAAGGTCATGTAGTAGGGCAGGTCGCTGAACGGCTTGCTCAGGTGGATGATCAGCGTGTCGGTGCCCTGGGTCTCGACGCCCGCGAAGCTGTCGCCCCCGGTGTACGGGCCCTTGTACTTGTCGCCGTCCTTGAAGTAGGTCAGCTGGTACTTCGGGCCGTTGGCGTAGTCCGGGGCGAACGAGCGCTTGATCGCGTACGCCAGGTCGTCGACCTTGATCTCGGACCCGTCCTCGTACTTGATGCCGGGCTGGAGCTTGAAGGTCCAGGTGAGCTTGTCCGAGGAGACGGTGCCGACGTCGGTGAGGTCCGGCACGAGCACCGACTTGCCGTCGCGGATGGCGTTCTGGGTCGGCGTGCGGTAGAGCAGCCGGCCGATCGCGAGCGAGTCGGTGTAGTAGGTGTCGGTCGGGTCGAAGGTGTTCGGCGTGACTTGCGCGTAGACGGTGAGCACACCGCCGTTGCGGGCGCCCTCGACCGCCGGCGCGGGGCCCTTGGCGTTCGGGTCGATCGACGTGGTCTGCGTCTCGATCTTGCCCGAGTCGCCGTCGCTCTTCTGCGAGTTGTTGGACGACGGGCTGCCGCAGCCCGCGAGTCCGAGCGCGACGACGGCCGTGACCGCCGCGGCCGCTGAAAGGCGCCTTGCCATGTGTCCTCTTTCTCATCGCCGGTTGTGCCGGGGGCAGGGTGGACCGGCACCGGGACGTGTCGTCCCGGCGCGGCCGGGTGAAGCAGGCTGGTGGTGAAGTGTCAGGTCAGCGGCGGGTCCGCGGGTCGAACGCGTCGCGGACGGCGTCGCCGAGCAGGCTCAGGGCGAGCACCAGGATCGTGATGCCGGCGACCGGCAGCCACAGGTAGAGCGGGTCGGCCCGGTAGAAGTTCTGCGCGGCCGCGATCGTCACCCCCCACGACGGGGTGGGCTCGGTCAGGCCCACGCCGAGGAAGGTCAGACCCGCCTCGACCACGATGTAGCCGGGCAGCGCCATCGACACGGAGATCACGATCGGCGCCACGAGATTGGGCAGCAACTCCCGGAAGAGCACCTGGCGGGTCGGCACGCCGAGCACCTTGGCGGCGGCGATGAACTCGCGCTCCCGCAGCGACAGCACCTCGCCACGGATCAGGCGGGCCAGGCCTGCCCAGCCGAAGAGCGACAGCACCAGGATCAGCGAGAGGAAGCGCACCCGGGCGACGTCGTCGGACGAGGACTCCTCCGCCGTGCCCACGAAGACGGCGAGCAGCACGCTCGGCACGGCGATCGCGAAGAGCAGGTACGGCAGGCTGAGGACGAAGTCGATCACCCAGCTCAGGATCCGGTCGAGCCAGCCGCCGGCGAAGCCCGCGATCAGCCCGATGACGACGCCGATGATCGACGTGATCACCGTGACCGAGCCCGCGACGATCAGCGACGGGCGGGCGCCGTAGACCCAGCGGGCGAACAGGTCCCGGCCGAGGCGGGGCTCGACGCCGAACCAGTGCTCGGGGGTCGGTCCGATGGTCGGGAAGCCGTAGTCGTCGATCAGGTCCTGGTGCAGCGTCGCCGGGTCCTGGCCCTCGAGCTTCGCGAGCAGCGGGGCGAAGATCGCCACGAGGACGAAGAACAGGAAGATGCTGCCGCAGATGATCGCGACCTTGTCGTGGCGGAGCCGCCCGAGGGCGATCGCGGTCGGCGACTTGCCCTGCCGGCGGTCCCGGGACGGGACGGCCACGTCGGCGGCGGCCGTCGCGAGAGTCGTCCCCGACCCCTGCCCGGCAAGCCGTGCCTCCTCGTCGATCAGCGGTTCCACGCGGTCGTTCACCTCCACCTGAGCGAGATTCGCGGTTGCGATCCGGGATGCACGGTAGGCGCGTAGATGGTCTTGAGAAAACTGCCTGATGCATCGAATTCATAACGCCCGGGGCGGGCTCAGGTTTCCGTTATGTTTCTGGCGCGTCACAAGTTCGGTCCTCCCGCGGCGGCCGCCGGATGTCCCGTTCGCACCTTCCTGACAGGTTCTTCACAACCTTCTGTCAGCCTTTGAAGCCTTTCCAAACAGCCAGGTGAGCGGCTCGCGCCGGGCGTGACGTCCGCATGATCAGCGCGGCGCGCCGGCCGGGGATGCATCGTGCAGCCACGCTGGCGACCCCTTTCCCTCCATGCGGGACGCCTTCGCTTCGCAGCAACTTGGCTACTCACCGCAATCAATGCGTGATCATGAAATGCCGTGCCGCCGAAACCTGGTGTCCACATGATGAGAAAGCCGTTTGTGTCAGCCGTCACACCGCCGTAACGGGCATTCCGGGCGGCGTCCGGAGCGGCAGGTCGCGCGCGTGACACACGTGACTCATCCCGGCCACGTAATTGCGTTGAGCTGCGCGGGCGGTCGGCCGCAGGATGAGGACACCGCCTTTCCATCGACCGAGGACGACGTATGCGCCTGCTACGCGACTTATGGGCGACTTCGCCCCGTCGCACCGCCCTGATCGCCCTCCTCATCCTGCTCGGCGCCGCCGGATCGGCCGCCGCGCTGGGCCTCGCCGGGCCCGTCCTGGTCGACCGGTCCGGGACGCTCTTCGGCCTCCTCGCCGTCGCGCTCGTCGCGTCGGTGCTCGGCGACGTGTCGGTGGGCCTCATGGCGGCGCGCCTCACCGCCGACTGGGCCGCCTCGGCCCGCCGCGGCCTGTGCCGGGTCGCCTTCGGCCAGGACGTGCCCACCCTGGAGAACACCCCGGTCGGCGAGCTGCTCGACCGCATCGACAGCGACGTCTACCAGGTCGGCTCCGAGCTGCGCGGCAGCGGCGTGCGGCTGGCGCAGTCCCTCGCCGTGGCGGCGCTGTCGATCGTCACGGCCTTCTTCGCGTGGTGGCCCGCCGCGATCGCCATGATCATCGTGTCGGTGCTGCTCGTGCTGCTGATGAACAAGCCCATCCAGCGCATCGGCCCGATCCGCATCGCCGAGGAGGAGGCCTGGTCGGACCTCGCCGCGGTGATGGAGGAGGGCATCCACGGGCAGGACGACGTGCGCACCAGCCTCGCCGCGCCGTACGTGCACCGCCTCTACGCCCAGCGCGCCCGGGAGGTGCTGCGCCGCGGCCGCCGCGTGTGGCGCAACTCGTCGCGCATCACGATGGGCGCCGGCGCTCTGACCCGTACCCTCATCGCGGGGTTGGTCGTCGCGGGCGCGTGGGCCCTCCTGGCGGGACACATCGACGGCGCCCGGCTGACCGCGGTGTGGCTTCTCGCCCTCGGCTTCGGCGGCACCCTCGAGCACGTGACCCGGATGGTCCCCGAGCTGCAGAACGCGCTCGGCGCCTGGGGCCGCGTGCAGCTGCTGCGCGACGTGCCGCAGGAGCCCACCGGCGGCCTGGCCCCGGCCGACGGCGACCTCGCCGTGCGGGACCTGACCTTCCGGTACGGCGAGGCCGGCTCGGACCGCCCGGCGGCGCTGCGCGACATCACCCTGTCGTTCGCGCGCGGCCGCTCGTACGCGCTGGTGGGCCGGACCGGATCGGGCAAGTCGACCCTCGCCAAGGTGCTCACCCGGGCGGTCGACGTGCCGGCCGGCACGGTGTTCCTGGGCGGCACCGACGTCACCGAGCTCGACATCGAGGGGCTGCGCCGGTGGACGGCGATCGTCCCGCAGCGCACCGAGATCATCGCGGGCACCCTGGCGGAGAACATCGCCCTCTTCGACGCGGAGCTGCTGCCGCACGCCGCCGACGCGCTGGCCGAGCTGGGCCTCACCGCGTGGGTCGACACCCTGCCCGACGGGGTGCACACCCGGCTGGGCGACGGCGGCTACGTGCTGTCGGCCGGCCAGGAGCAGCTCGTGGCGTTCGCCCGGATCCTGGTCCGCGACCCGAAGGTGGTCATCCTCGACGAGGCGACCGCCCGGATGGATCCGGTGACCGAGGCGTGGGTGCAGCGCGCCACCGACCGGCTGCTCGCCGGGCGCATCGGCGTCATCGTGGCGCACCGGCTGTCGTCGGTGCAGCGCTGCGACGAGGTGATCGTCCTCGCCGACGGCACGGTCCTGGAGGCCGGCCCGATGGCGGAGTCGCGGCGCTTCGCCGAGCTGCTGGCCACCTCGCACGCGGCCGCCCCGGCCCGCACCGGCGGCGGCGTGGCCGTTCTCGACCGGGCGGTCCCGGGTGACGCCACCGGCGAGGTGCCGGAGCGTGAGCCCGGCGAGCCGGCGCGGACGGAGCTGGGCAACTCCCTGCCGAAGGCCGACCCGCCGCCGCTGCCCCCGGAGCCCGCGGCCCGCACCATGCGCGAGATCTTCCGGCTGACCACCAACGACGCCCGGTACGGCCTCGGCGCGGTCGCCCTGTTCATCGTGCTCGTGGTGCTCGGCCTCGACGGCGCCGTGCTGCCGCTCTTCTGGGCGCACGTCGTCGACGGCATCGGCAGCCCGCTGTGGCCGGCCGTCGGGATCGCCGCCGCGCTGCTGGTCGCGACCCCGGCGCTCTACTACACCGGCGCCTGGTTCCCGGAGTGGTGGGTGCGGCAGATGCTGCGGATCAGCCTGCGCCTGACGCACGGGCAGATCGGCCCGCGCCGGATCAGCAAGCACACGCCGGCCGAGGTCGTCGCCCAGGGCGGCGACACCGAGCGCGTGGTCATGCTCGCCGACAACCTCATCGACAACGGCGTCGCGGTCGTCACCATCATCGTGATGACCGCCGCCGCCCAGTCGATCGTCCCGGCCCTGTTCTTCGTCGGGACGATGGTGGTCTCCGGCCTGGCCGCGACGCTGTTCGGCCCGCGGCTGGAGCGGGCGGCCCGGCGTACGGTCGCCGCCCGCGCCGCCTTCGCCACCGCGCTCGTGTCGTCGCTGTCCGCGGCGCGCACGGTGAAGCTGTCCGGCGCCACCGACCCGGTGCTGGACCACCTCGCCGGCCTCGACACGACGCGCAGCGAGCTGCAGCGCCGCGAGATCGCCATCCAGGTGTGGGCCCGCTCCACGCCGGCGATCCTGAGCGGCCTGCTGCCCATCGCGGTGTGGGCGCTCTACCTGGCCGGGAACCTGTCGGCGGCGGCGACGCTGATCGCGGTGGCGGTGCTCGGGTCGGCCCGCTGGTTCGCGTGGACCACCGCGTCGCTGGTGTCGAACCTCCCGTCGGCCCGGGTGTGGACGCGCCGGACGGTGTCCATGACGGGCGTCAGCGCGTACTCGTCGGCGGTGCCCGGCGTGGACATCGACGCCGGCACGGCCGACGCTCCCCCGGTCGCCCCGCGCGAGCCGCTGCGCCGGCTGCGGCTCGAGGGCTTCAGCGCGGTCCACGAGAACGGCACGGTCGGCGCCCAGGACGTCGACCTGACCGTCGATCGGGGCGAGCTGGTCCTGGTGGTGGGTCCCGTCGGGTCGGGCAAGTCGTCGCTGCTGCGGGCGCTGGCCGGCATCGTGCACCACACCGGGGCGCTGCGCTGGAACGACCGTCCCGTCGACGAGCCGCACACCTTCCTGCGGCCCAACCAGGTCGGCTACGTCGCCCAGCTGCCCCGCGTGCTGTCCGGCACGATCGCGGACAACATCGAGCTGGGCCACGAGGTGGACACGGCCGACGCCGTCACCACCGCCCAGCTGGAGCACGACCTCGCCGTCGCCGGCGGCGGCCTGCAGCTGGTCATCGGGCACAAGGGCACCCGCCTCTCCGGCGGCCAGCTCCAGCGCCTCGCCCTGGCCCGAGCCCTCGCCCCGCGCACCGAGCTGCTCGTCGCGGACGACATCTCCTCGGCCCTCGACGTGACGACCGAGCTGTCGCTGTGGGAGGCCCTCCGCGCGCACGGGGTCACGGTGGTCGGCTCGACCTCCAAACGGGCCGCGCTCGACAAGGCCGACAAGGTGGTCGTGCTGATCGGCGGCCGCGCGGTCGCCCAGGGCCCGTGGCGCGACCTGGAGACGGAGTACGGCCACCTGGCCGGCTGAGGTCCCCTCGCACGGAAGCCCCGGTCCCTCGGGCCGGGGCTTCCCCGTGTGGCCGCCCGGTTGCGGGGCTCGCGTCCGTCAGTTGAGGCCGGCCTGCTTCTCGAGCTGGGCGACGACCTCGGTGACCGTGTCGGCGGGGATCGCGAAGCCGAGGCCCACGCTGCCGGTGCTCTGGTCGTCGGCGGTGGCGATGGCGACGTTGATGCCGATGACCTTGCCGTCCACGTCGACCAGGGCGCCACCCGAGTTGCCCTCGTTGATGGGCGCGTCGGTCTGCAGGAGGCCGGTCAGCTTCTCGGTGCCGGTGTTCACCTCGCGGTCGAAGGCCGACACGATGCCCGAGGTCACCGTCCCCTCCAGGCCGAGCGGCGAGCCGAACGCCAGCACGGTGTCCCCGGCGGCCACCGAGTCGTCGGTGCCGAACGTCGCCGGGGTGAGCCCGGTGACGCCGCTCGCCTGCACCAGCGCCAGGTCGTGGGTGGTGTCGGTGGCGACGACCTCGGCCGGGACGGTGCGCCCGTCGGCGAGCCGGATGCTGGCCGTGCCGCCGGACTCCACCACGTGGTTGTTCGTCAGCACGAGCCCGTCGGCGGTGAGCACGACGCCGGAGCCGAGCGAGGAGGCCGTACGCCCGTCGATCATGACCGTGACGACGCTCGGCTGGACCTTCGCGACCACCGCGGCCAGATCCGCGTCTTCGGTCGACGCGCTCGTGGCGGTCGCCGTCTGCGTGGCCGGGGCGCTCGCCGCCACGGCCGGGGTGCCCGCGTAGTGCTCGGCCACCACCGCGCCGGTCGCGCCGCCGCCGCCGATCAGGGCGAGCAGCGCGACACCGCCCGCCAGCCGGCGCGGCCACCGGCGCGGATTGTCACCCCGGTGGCTGAGCACGTGCGGCGGAAGGGGCGGCACGGTCGGCGGCACGTCGTAGCCGTGCTGGTCGTGGTCGGTGTGGGGCCGGGTCAACAGATCCGTCATGACGCGCCTGCCTTCGTTCAGCGGTGATGAGTTCACTGTTGCCCGGCCCCTTGTCAGGCTCCGGTGAGCACTCTGTGGGTTACCTGTACGCGGGGTGCTCCGTTGATCGGGGCATGACGAAGAGGTGGCTCGTTGCGGCGGCCCTGATCACGACCCTCGCGGGCTGCGCGGAACCGGCTCCCTCGCCCCTCTCCGCCCACGCCCCGGCCGAGGACGCGGCGCCGGCTCTGGAGAGCGCCGGCGACGCGGCCGCCCAGCCCGGCCGGCATGCCCGGCAGGCCCGGGCCGCCGCGGGAGGCACGCCGGCGTTCGTCGCGGCCGTCCAGCGCGAGTTCCCGGCGCTCGCCGTCGACCGCCGCGACGAGGAGCTCGCCGCGGTCGCCGAGCAGGCCTGCGCGGACCTGACCGCCGGGCGCGACAGCGCGACCGTTCTCACCGGGGTCCGCGGCCTCGACCCGGCGGCCGTCGACGACAGGACCGCCCGCCGCCTCGTCCGCCTCGCCGTGGGCACCGTCTGCCCCGACCAGGACCGGCGCGTCGACGAGTTCTGACGGCGCGCCGGGCCCTCAGGACGGGACGTCGAGCTTGGCGACGGCGACCACCTTGCCGCCGCGGACGGTCACCAGCGCGGGCCACGGCGACGTCTCGTCCGAGAAGATGCTGAACACGTCGGAACTCACGGCGCACCTGCCCGCCCGGGTCACCGGATCCGGCGCTGGGCACCTGCGGCCGTCGACCCGGACGTTGAACAGCTCCGGCTCCCCCTCGACCGGCAGGTTCACCCGCACCCCGCTGAGCACGGGTACGAAGTCGGCAGCGCACCGGGGCGACGAGGCCTCCACCCCGAACCGGCGGCAGTACTCCTCGCCGGTCGGATACTCGGCCGCCTCGACGAGGGCCGTGCCCGCCGGGTTGGTCAGCATCCAGACGCCGGCCGTGAAGCGGGCGTCGCCGGTCGCGTACCCGGGAAGGGCCGGTGTCCCGGGATCCGTGCCCGACCGCAGCTGCGCGTCCGTGAAGGTCACGTCGGCGCGGCCGCCGCCCTTCGCCACCGCCCCCAGGACGACCCGCCCGCTGATCAGGCCCGTCTCCGTGAGCAGCCCACGCAGCACGGCGGTGCCGTCGACGGACACGACCGCCTCCCGATCGTCCGCGACCAGCAGCATTCGGTGCTCCGCGCCCGTGCCGAGCGCCCGCTTCGCCGTGGCGATCGGCACCTCCCCCTTCGCGCCGGTGACGCTGATGAGGGTCACCTCGCCGGGGCACACGGCGACCCGGTACGCGTCGGGCTGGACGCCGGCCTCGCCGTGCGCGCGGAACCAGATCGCGGCGCAGGACTCCTCGGTGCTCAGCCGCACCGTGACGCCCACGTTCTGGGCCGCCGGGAACACGTCCTCCGGCGTCGGGCCGCACTGCACCGCGGACCGGGTCCGCACGCGGTAACCGTCGCGGTAGGTACACGTCCCGTTCTCGTCGTCCCATTCCTGGAAGTCGGCGTCGCGCCGCAGCGAGTCGAAGATCGTCGGCCCCGTGACGAGGGGAGCACTCGCCGCCGGCGCGGCCGTCCCGGCAGGCGCGGCCGGCCCGGCCTTCTCCCGGCCGAGCAGGCCCACGCCCGCGCCGACGACGGCGGCCGTGGCCACCGCCGCGGCCGTGACAGCCAGCACGCGCCGCCTCCGGGTGCCGGGTCGCCCGGTACGCTGCGCGGCCTCCGCCTCGCGCCGCAGCTCCAGCGGCAGCGGCGGCGCGCTCGGCGCCCCGGGGACCAGCAGCCGGTCGAGCAGCTCGGGCGCCGCCGGCCGGTTCGCCGGATCCTTCTCCAGCGCCGCGACGACCAGCTCCGTCAGGTACGGCGGCAGGTCACCCACCCGCGGCGGCTGGGTGAGGATCCGCGCCGCCGTGACGGCCGGGCTGTCGCCGCCGAAGGGGGTGCGCCCGGTTCCCGCGTAGACGACGACCGCACCCCACGCGAACACGTCCACCGCGGGCGTCAGCAGCCGGTCGGTCTCCGGATCGAGCCGCTCCGGCGCCATGTACGCCAGGGTGCCGACCACCTCCTCGGCCCGCGTGTGGAAACTCGTCGTCTCCAGCGGCCGGGCGATGCCGAAGTCGATGACCTTCGGCGTGCCCAGGGCGAACAGCACGTTGCCCGGCTTGAGATCCCGGTGGATCACGCCGGCGCCGTGGATCGCGGCGAGCGCGGCGGCCACCCCGACCGCGACCCCGTGCAGACTGCCCCCGGCCAGTGGCCCGTCCCGCCCGACGACCTGGCTCAGGCTCGGCCCGTCCACATACTCGACGACCAGGTACGGCGTCGCGTGCTCCGGGTCGGCGTCCAGCACCTCGGCGGTGCAGAACGGCGGCACCTGCCGGGCCCGGGTCACCTCGCTGCGGAAGCGGGCCCGGTACTGCTCGTCGTGCGCGTACTCGGGCCGGATGACCTTGACCGCCACCCGCCGCCCGCCGGGCGCCTCGGCCAGGAAGACGGACCCCATGCCGCCCTGGCCGAGCCGCGACACCATCCGGTACGGGCCGATCCGACGAGGATCCGAGGGGCGCAAGGCTTCCGACACGGGTTCACAACGTACCGGCCGCCCCGCCCGGCCGCGACCGTCCGGCGGTTGCGTGCCCGGCGGGGCGGCGGGCGATACGCTGCCTGACATGCTGAGCGCCGAGGACCAGGCGATGGTGGACAAGGCCCGGGACGAGGCGCTGCGGCTGGTGCACGACAACGTCGGCGTGGCCGGGATGCGGGCGGGCGGGGCCGCGTACCCGGAGGTGTGGGTCCGGGACACGGTGATCACCGGGCTCGGGCTGGCGGCGGCCGGCGACGATCGCGGGCTGCGGCTGCTGCGCCGATCCATGGCGTCGGCGGGCGCGCTGCAGTCGCGCCTCGGGCGGATCCCCAATCACGTGTACGCGTCGGCGGCGGGCGCCGAGCCGGTCGCGGACACCATGTTCGCGGGCGCCGTGGACGCCTCGTTGTGGTACATCGTGGCTCACCACGTGCTGGGCGGCGCCGACGACGACACGAGCTCACGGCTCGCGGCCGCCCACCGCTGGCTGGAGTACCAGGACGTCAACGAGTGCGGCCTCCTCGAGGTGCACGAGTCGATGGACTGGGCCGACCTGTTCGCGAACCGCTACAACTCCCTGCTGCCGAACGTCCTCTGGTACGCCGCCAACCGGGCGATGGCCACGCTCGCCCGCGGCCGCGGGGAGGACGGCGAGCAGTTCGACGAGCGGGCGGAAGGCATCCGGTTCCGGATCAACCAACTGCTCTGGGTGGGCCCGGAGGTGCGGCGGGACGAGCGCTGGATCCGGGAGAACCGCCTGGAGTGGGAGTACCCGACCCGGCTGGTGGACACGGTGCTCGGCCATCGGCCGTACTACCTGCCCTACATGGCCTTCCGCGACTTCGGCGACCGCTTCGACACGCTCGGCAACCTGCTGGCGATCCTCTTCGGCGTGGCCGACGCGGCCCAGTCCGGGCGCATCATCGACTACGCGCACGGCGTCGGGCTCGACGACCCCTGGCCCGTCAAGGCGTGCTGGCCGCCGATCACCGAGGCGGACAAGGACTGGCGCGAGTACTACCGGCTCTACAACCTGAACTACCCGCATCAATATCACAACGGCGGCGCGTGGCCCTTCCTCGGCGGGTTCCATGTCGCGGCCCTGGTGACCGCCGGGCGTACGGACGAGGCGGAGGCCGCGCTCGTCAAGCTGGCCCGGATGAACCGGGCCGGCCGCGACGGCGAGTGGGAGTTCAACGAGTGGTTCCACGGTCTGTCGGGGCAGCCGATGGGTCATCAGCGGCAGAGCTGGTCGGCCGGGATGTTCCTCTACGCGGCGGACGCAGTCGCCCGGCGGGCCCCCGCGTTCTTCGGGCGGCCCGGCCGCTGGGACTCTCCTTCCAGCTGAAGGAGAGCCAGAACAGCACGGCGGTGACCAGGCACGCCAGGACGAACAGGGCGATCACCGGGCCCTGCGGCGGCCGCACCCCGACGCTGGCGCCGACCGCGATGAGCGCGGTGACCGCGAAGATCGCCCGTACGCCCCAGAAGCCGACATAGTGCATCGGAAAGGGCGTCCGTTGCACGTGATGCTCCCAGTCGAGCCGCGCCGGATCCCCGAGCGCCGCCTCCTTCTTCCGGATGTAGGCGGCGCACCGGCACACGCTGTGCGCGTGATTCATCCAGGACACCCCGAGGATCAGCGCCACCACCGGGTGCACCAGGACGATCGCCGGGTTCCTGGCCTGGAAGCCGACCGACAGCACGGTCCCGAACGCGACCACGGTCAGCGCGATCAGCTGTCCCTGCATCTCGACGAGCTTGAGGATCTCGCTGCGCAGGCTCTGGTACTCGGCGAGCGACAGGTCGTCCACAAGCGACGGCGTGGCGCGGTCGGCGACTGTCATCGGAAAGCTCCGGAGGGACGCTGGTGAGACCTCGAAAGATCCCACGCCGGCGCTCGGCCGCCCCGATTACGTCCTAGATTCGACAGCCCGGCGCGCTCTCCCTCCCGGGGACGATCCGGGAGCTCAGGGCCTGCCCTACGCCGCGGTGAGGGCCGCCAGTTCCGTGCGGGACTTGATGTTGGCCTTGCGATAGATGTTGCTCAGGTGGTACTCGATCGTCTTCTGGCTCAGGAACAGCGTCGCCGCGGCCTCGTGGTTCGTGGCGCCGCGGGCCACCACCAGGGCGACCTGGAGCTCCTGGGGCGTGAGGCCGGGCAGGGCCGGCTCCGTCGCGGCGACGGTGGTGCCGGTCGCGCGGAGTTCGGTGCGGGTGCGGTCGGCCCACGGGCGGGCGCCCAGGCGTTCGAAGATCTCCAGCGCGGCGCGCAGGTGCTCACGGGCCTGGGCGCGTTGCTTGGTGCGGCGCAGGCGTTCCCCGTACGCCAGATGGGTCCTGGCCTTCTCGAACGGCAACGGGGTCGCCAGCGCCGTCGCGAACAGCCCGGCCATGTCCCCGGGCTCCGCGAGCAGCGCGTGGCAGCGGCCCGACGCGGCGGCGAACCACACTCCCCGGCCGGCGGTCTCGTCCAGAATCTCCAGGGCGTCCCCCGGCCGGCCGGCCCGCACGTAGGCCTCCGCCAGGTCGAACACCCACGGCACGATCCCGGGGTCGTGGATGTGGCGGACCACGGGCAACGCACGCACCTCTTCGAGGCGGCGGATCACCTCGGCCGTGTCCCCGGTGCTCATGGCGAGCAGCGCGCGCTGGTGACCGGTGTAGACGGGCATGCAGCCGATGCCGAGCCGGTGCGCCACTTCGTCCGTACGGTCGGCGTGCCGCAGGCAGTCCGCGGCCCGGCCCTGCACCGCGTCGAGGCGGCCCGCGAAGAAGCGGGCGTAGAGGTGGGCCGAGCGGGTCTCCTCCGCCAGGCGCAGGGTCTCCGCCGCGGCGGCGCGGGCGTCGTGCCAGCGGCCCTGGCGATAGTGCAGCTCGGACTGGATGCCGAGGGCCTGCGGGAGGACGCCGAGCGCGCCCGTGGCCCGGGCCGCGCCGGCCACCCGGTCGAGCAGGGCGGCCGCCCGGTCGTACCCCTCCAGCCAGATCCAGGTCAGCGCCGCGTGGCACATCTCCTGCGCGCGCTGCAGCGGGTCGGTCCGCAGGAGCTCGTCGTGCACCCCGCCGAGCAGCCGTACGGCCTCCGCCCGCTCGCCCTGCAACGCCCGCCCACCGGCGTACGCGACCGTCGCCACCAGTCGCGCGCGCCCGCCCACCCGGACGCCGAGCTCGTACCCGCGGGCGACCGCCGCCTGCAGCTCGTCGAGCCGGCCGACCATGAAGGACGGGGTGGCCGTGTCGGAGTACATGAGCGCCGCCCGGGCCGGGTCCACCTCCTCGACCTCCTCGGCGGCGGCGGTGAAGGCGGTCAGGACCTCGTCGGGGCGGCCGCGCCACATCCGTACGTGCCCGCACATGTGCTGGACCAGTGCCCGGCGGCCGGGGTCCTCGGTGAGCGGCAGCGCCTCGTCCAGCAGCGGCAGCACCTGCTCGTTACGGCCCGCGAGCTGCCAGCACCGGGCCGCGCGCAGCAGCCGCCGGGGCCGGTCGGGGCCGCGGCTGAGCCGGGCGGCGTGGGTGAAGGCCCGGGCCGCCGCCACATAGCCGGCCCGCTGGTCGGCGCGCTTGGCCGCCAGCTCGAGCTCCGCCGCGACCTCCTCGTCCGGTTCGAGGGTCGCCGCGGCCAGGTGCCACGCGCGGGCGTCCGCGGCGGCGTCGCCCGGTTCCTCGGCGAGCGCGGCGGCGAGGACGGCGTGGGCCCGGCACCGTTCGTCGGTGCTGGCGCCGTGGTAGACCACCGAGCGCAGCAGCGGGTGGCGGAAGTCCACCCGGCGCGCGTCGATCGTGACCAGCCCCGCCTGCTCGGCCGGCGCGTAGTCGGCCAGCCCGAGCCCGCTCGCCCGGGCCGCGGCCAGCAGCGTGCCCACGCCCGCGTCGGCGGCGGCGGCCGCGAGGACCAGGGCCGTTCGCGTGCGTCCGGGCAGCGGGTCCAGCCGCCCGGCCAGCGCCCGCTCGATCCGCGAGCCGGTGGGCATCGCCGGATCGGTCGCCGGGTCCGTCCACTCGTGACACAGCTCGATGACCGCGAGCGGGTTCCCGGCGGTCGCCGCGTGCAGCCGCGCGGCCGCCCCCTCCGGCGTGACGTCCAGGGTGACCCGGGCCAGGGTCTCCACCTCGGGGACGCTCAGCCCGCCCAGCGTCAGCGACGGCGAGCGCAGCTCCGCCGCGTCGGCCGCGTCGCGCGTGGCGACCAGCAGCGCGATGCCCTCCGCCTGCAGCCGCCGCCCGGTGAAGAGCACCGCCTCGCGTGAGGACGCGTCCAGCCACTGCAGATCGTCGACCACCACGAGCAGCGGCTGCCGCTCGGCCGCCGCCGCCAGCAGGCCCATGGTCGCCGCGCACACGGAGAACCTGTCCCCGGCCACGGGCGGCCCCAGCGCCAGGGCACTGCGCAGCGCCGCCGCCTGCGGCCCCGGCAGATCGTCGAGTCCGGACAGCACCGGGCGCAGCAGGTCGGCCAGCCCGGCGAAGGGGATCTCCGCCTCCGCCTCCCAGCCGCGTGCGGTCAGCACCCGCAGGCCCCCGGCGTTGTCGATCGCGTACTTCACCAGGGTCGTCTTGCCGATCCCCGGCTCGCCGGTGAGGACCAGGGCGTCGCTGCGCCCCTCCCGGGCCCCCGCCAGCAGGGCGTCGATCGATGCGCGTTCGGCACTGCGCCCGAGCATCATGCGGCGAGTCTAAGCCTCCCGGGGCCTCCCCCGCCGGACCTGCCTCAGGCCGCGGCGAACCGCACCAGCGCGTGGACGGTCCGCGGCCCGGCGACCCCGTCCGGCTCCAGGCCCGCGTGCTCCTGGAACCGCGCCACCACGGCCGTCAGGTCCGCCTCCTCCGGCCCGACCCGCACCCCGAACCGCAGGAACAGCTCCCGCACGTCCGCCGGGTCCGCCGCGGGCGCCGGCTCGTCGCTCCACCCGATCAGCCCGCCCACGGCCGTACCGACGACGCTGAGCACTCCTCGTGCCGACATCGCGACCTCCTCTGCTGGCCTTTCCCCCAGCATCCGCGGCGTGGCTGTGCGCGGCCTCTGCCCCGGGGCCCGAAATTCTGTGCATCGCCTATGACTTCCGGCCGATACTGACCCCATGGACGTCGATGCCTTCGCCCGCGACGGCTGGACCGTGATCCGCGGCGCCTTCGACCCCGACGCCGCTGCCGCGTGCCGCGCGAGCGTCTGGGAGACGCTCGCCACCCAGGGCGTACGCCCGGACGACCGCACCACCTGGGACCGCCCGGTGGTCCGGATAGACACCCCGCGCACCGAACCGTTCCGGGCGGCCGCCGCCTCCCCCGCCCTCGCCGCCGCCTACGACGAGCTGATCGGCGCGGGCCGCTGGCAGGCGAACCCCCATGTGGGCGGCACGATCCCCGTCCGCTTCCCCTCCGAGCAGTTCCCGGGCGACGCCGGCTGGCACATCGAGGGCTCCTGGTGGGGCGGCACCGAGTACTGGTGCGACGTCCGCTCCCGCCACCGCGGCCTGCTCGCCCTCTTCCTCTTCTCCGACGTCGGCCCCGGCGACGCGCCGACCAAGCTGATCCCCGGCTCCCACCTCTACGCGGCCGCGGCCCTCGCCACCCGCGGCGAGAAGGGCATGCCCGGCGGCGACGTCCCGGGCCTGCTGCGCCCCTCCACCTTCGTCCGCACCACGGCCGAAGCCACCGGTACGGCGGGCGACGTCTACCTGTGCCACCCCTTCATCGTCCACACCGCCACCTGGCCGCACCGGGGCACCGAACCCCGCATGATGGCCCAGCCCGCGATCACCGCCCCCGAGGGCTTCACCCTCGACGGCACCGACCCCTCCCCGGTCGCCCGCGCCATCGTCGCGGGCCTCGCCGACACGAGCCAGCTCCGCCCCGCCTGATCCCGCCGCCGGCATGAGCCGGCTTCGCCGGATTCCGATGCCGGCGCGAGCCGGCTCCGCCTGTCCCGGTGCCGCCCGGACCGGCCCCGTGGTCCGGTCCGGGCGGCTCTCCCCCTCCTCAGTGCCAGGCACAGGAGCCCAATCCGCTGCCCTCCAGCTCGCTCCGCAGCTTGCGCAGCGAGCGCATCCGGGTCGGGCCGATGCTGCCGACCGGCATCCGCGCCGCCCGGGCGTACTCGGCGTAGCCCGGCGCGTTGCCGCTGGTGAGCGTGGTCAGCAGGACGCGGGCCGGCTGCGGGAGGCGGTTGACGTGCTCCCACAGCAGGTCGTTCATGGCGTGGTCGACGGCGACCCGCTCCGGGTGGGGGCCGCGGTCGTCGGCGGGATCGGTCTCGGCGGGCAGGCCGATGACCTCACGGCGGCCGGTACGCAGCAGGCGCAGGCATTCGCGGCGGGCCACGGTGACGAGCCAGGCGCCGGTGCGGGCCGGTTCGCGGATCTCGGGAAGGTGCTCGACGAGGCGCAGCCAGGTGTTCTGGACGGCGTCCTCGGTGTCCGCCTCGGACAGCCGGAAGGTGCGGACCGTGCGCCGCACCTGCGTGTCGAAGGCCCGTACCAATGTCTCGTAGGCCTGCGCATCGCCGGACTGGGCGTCCAGCACCGTCTGCCGCAGGTCGTCTTCGGTGATCGTCATCGCGCCGTTCCTCCTCCGCCGCGTTGTGCGCCGCCTTCCACACGCGTGAGTACTACTCAGAAAGCGGTGATCGAACTGCTCAACTCGCGCCGGCGGACGAACCACCGGCACCCCGACGACGCTAGGCCCGCGGGGGCCCGGGGGGATCCGGGAAGGCACCCTGGTCGTCCCCGGGTCCACCCTGGGGCCGCGGGCGCCGGGCCCTAAGATGACCGTCCATGCGCATCGGCCTGAACCTGCCGCACTACGGGGCGCTCACCGGCCCGGAGGACATCACCGAGGTCAGCAGGGCGGCCGAGGCGATGGGGTACGACAGCCTGTGGACCGGCGACCGGCTGCTCTCGCCGCTGTCGCCCCGCGATCGCTACCCGGGTGGCAACGGCGTGATGCCCGAGGAGATGAACGTCTACCTCGACCCCCTGACGGCCCTGACCTTCGCGGCGGCGGCGACCCGGCGGATCCGCCTCGGGACCAGCACCCTGAACGCCGCCTGGTACCCCCCGGTGCTGCTCGCCCGCACCCTCACCACCCTCGACGTCCTCAGCGCCGGCCGGCTGGACGTGGGGCTGGGCCTGGGGTGGTCACGCGACGAGTACGAGGCCGTGAACGTCCCGTGGCAGGACCGGGGCGGCCGGCTGGACGAGATCCTCGACCTGCTGGAGCAGATCTGGGGCGGCGGGGTGGTCGCCCACTCGGGGCCGCGCTATCACGTCCCGGCGAGCCGGATCGAGCCCCGGCCGGTGCAGGCCCCGCGCCCGCCGATCCTGCTCGCGGGCCTGACGCCCCAGGCGCTGGGTCGCGTGGCCCGCCGGGCCGACGGATGGCTGGCGGTGGGCCTGCCGCTGCCGCTCTTGACGAGCATGCGGCAGAAGATCCAGGCCCAGGCCGAGGAGTACGGCCGGGAGCCCGGCGCCGTCCGCACGGTCCAGCGCCTCAACCCGCGCCTCACGGCCGAGCCGGTCGACGACGCCCAGGTCCCGGCGCGCGGGACCCTGGAGCAGATCGCCGGGTACGCCAAGCGGGCCGCGGCCGACGAGGTGTTCGTCGACCTGACCCTCACCGTGACCAGCCGGGCGCAGATGCTCGACCTGGCCGGCCGCTTCCTCGGCTCAATGCGAGCGGGCTGAGCGCGTGACGAGACCCACGATGAGCGCGACGACGATCACCGCGAGCGCGCCGCCGATGATCCAGTGGCCGAGTGCCGCCTGACTCGTGCTCTGCGCGGCGACCGGGGCGAGGGCGGGCGGCTCGGTCGTCCTGGCCACCGCCGGGGCGGGTTCCTGGGAGGCCACCGGCGACTTCGTGACCGCAGCCTTCTTCGGCGCGGCTTTCGGCGCGGCCTTCGTCGTGGCAGCATTCGTCGCCGGGGCGGCAGCCTTCGTCGCGGCGGCGGGGAAGATCAGGTCGGAGCACGAGTAGTACGTGTCCGGTGTGCTCGACGTCTCCCACACCACGTAGAGCACGTGCCGCCCCGAGCGGTTCTCCGGCAGCTCGACGCTCATCCGGTAGGACCCGTCGCGCAACGGCGGGTCGGTCACCTCGGTCACCGGTTCGCTCGTCAGATCGTCCCAGCTCAGCGGCTCCGACGGGTCGTAGCCGGCCCTGGTGAGATAGAGCCGGAACGTACCCTTGTGCGGGATCGTGCCCGCGTAGCGCACGGTCAGCGTCGCGCCCGGCTTCACCTCGGTCGCCGGCCAGTCCGTCCGCGCCAGGTCCAGTCCCCGGTAATCGTCCAGCCCGCCGCTGCACAGATGGCCGTCCGGCACGACCGACTTGTCCTTGCCGCCGACGTTCGCGATGCGCAGGTTGTCGAAGTTGCCCAGCGAGCCGCCGTTCGCCTTGCGGGCCGCCTTGCAGGCCTTGGCATCGGGCTCCTCGCCGCCGGCGGCGCAGGCGGCCGTGCGGCTGATCGGCTGGGTGGGAGCGCCGTGCGCCAGGGCCGGGGCGGCGGGTGCCAGCGTTACTGCCGCCAGGATGCCGGCGGCGGTGGCCAGGCCTACGAACTTCATGGGAAGGGGTACGGGCGCAGCACCCGGATCGTTCACTACGGTGCGTCGTGCCGGTGGTTACCAGCGGGCGCTGTGGTTGCATGGGGTGGAAGAACTCGGACAGAGGAGTACACATGGAGAAGCCCGACGTCGGCCCCATCACCGGTGAGCCGCCCGCCGAGCTCGTCGTGGAGGACCTCGTCACCGGCGACGGCGACGAGGCGAAGCCCGGACACCAGGTCAGCGTCCACTACGTGGGCGTGGCGTTCTCCTCCGGCAAGGAGTTCGACGCCTCGTACAACCGGGGTGAGGCCTTCGACTTCGGCCTCGGAGCCGGCCAGGTCATCGCCGGCTGGGACCAGGGTGTCGCCGGGATGAGGGTCGGCGGCCGCCGCAAGATCACCATCCCGCCGCAGCTGGGCTACGGCCAGCGGGGCGTGCCGGGCGTCATCAAGCCCGGGGAGACGCTCATCTTCGTGGTGGACCTGCTCGGCG
>NZ_JAUQWH010000140.1 GCF_030757795.1 Actinoplanes oryzae | reverse complement strand
GGGTCGCCGCCGTGCTGGCCGCCGCCACCGGCGACCGGGACAGCATCGGCAACGCGACCGGGCTGGCCGTCGCCGGTTACCGGGCCGGGGCCTGGGTCGAGGGCCGGCGCTCGTGGGCGACGCTGGCCGCGCTCATCGCGGGCATGACCGGCACCCAGCTGATCCAGGGCTTCGACGCGACCGCCGAGAACATCCTGATCACGCTGACCAACACGGTCCTGCCCTGGCTGCTGGGCCGGCACACCACCGGGCGCAGCGGCTACATCGCGGAGGTCCGGCGCCGCGCCGAGCGGATCCGGCGCGACGCCGAGGAACAGCGGCGCGAGGCGGAGCGGGCAGTGACCGCGGCCCTCGAGGCCGAGCGCGCGGCGATCGCCCGGGACCTGCACGACACCATCTCGCACCACGTCAGCGCGGTCGGGATCCACGCGGCGGCGGCCCGGCTCGGCCTGCGGTCCGGGCTGCCCGCCGCCCAGGGCCGGACGGTGTCGTCGCTCGAGCAGGTCGAGACCTCGAGCCGGGCGGCGCTGGGAGACCTGCGACGCATGCTCGACCTGCTGCACGGCACCGGCACCGACGGGGTACGCCAGCCGGGTCTGGACTCCCTCGGCGACCTCGTCGACGGCAGCCGCCGGGCCGGGCTCACCGTGCACCTCGCGACGGACAGCCTCGTACCGCCCGAGCTGCCGCCGTCGGTGAACCTGGCGGCGTACCGGATCGTGCAGGAGCTGCTCACCAACGCGCTGCGGCACGGTGACGGCACCCTCGACCTGGTCGTCGCCCAGCGCCCGGGGGAGCTGCGCATCACCGGCCGCAACGCGCCCGGCGGCTCCTCCGGCCCCGGCACCGGGCGTGGCCTCGACGGGATCCGGCACCGGGCCGGGCTCTTCGGGGGCACCGTCACGATCGATCCCGCCCCGGACGCCTGGACCCTCACCCTGACCATCCCCTGGGAGTCCCGTTGACCGCCATCCGTGTCCTGCTCGCCGACGACCACGAGTTCTTCCGCTCGGGCTTCCGCAACGCGCTGGAGACCCAGCGCGACCTGGAGTGCGTCGGCGACGTCGGGGACGGTCAGGCGGCGGTGGCCGAGATCGAGCGGCTGCGCCCGGACGTGGCGGTCCTGGACGTCCGGATGCCCCGGATGGACGGTCTCGCGGCGGCCGAGGCCGTCGCGGCCCGCGGCCTCGAGACCCGGGTCATGCTGCTCACCACGTACGACGACGACGGGTACGTCTATCGGGCCCTGCGCGCCGGGGCGTGCGGCTTCTGCCTCAAGAGCATGCCGGTGGAGGAGCTGCTCGGCGCCGTCCGGGTGGTGGCCCGCGGCGACGCGCTCATCGACCCGTCGGTGACCCGGCGCCTGGTGTCCCGGTTCGCCGACGGGCTCGCCCCGGCGCCGGCCGGCGAGCCGCGCGAGCTCGACCGGCTGACCGCCCGGGAGCGGGAGATCCTGCTGGAGGTGGCCCGCGGTCACTCCAATGCCGAGATCGCGGGCCGCCTCTTCGTGGGGGAGCAGACGGTCAAGACGCACGTGTCGCACCTGTTGATGAAGCTGGGCCTGCGCGACCGCGTCCAGGCTGTCATCTACGCGTACGAGCACGGGCTGCTCGGACCGTCCGCCCCGTGATCAGCGTTGCAGCGTCAGCAGGCCCGGGCGGTACGGCAGCAGGCCGTAGTCGCCGCCGGAGCTGGGGGAGCGGCCCTGGTAGAGCAGCTGGAGGTGGCAGGGGTCGACGGTGAAGGTCTGGTCGGCGGTCGTGCGGACCAGCTCGCCGTGGCTGATGTCATTGGTCCAGGTGGCGCCGCTGTTGGCCTTGCCGGCGAAGGGGTTGCTCTCGGTCGCGGCCTGCGGCGTCCACGACCCGTTGAGGCTGGTCGCGGTGAAGGACCGGAAGTAGCGGCCGTTGGCGCCGATGGCCTCGACGATCATGAGGTACTGGTTCTGCCCGGCGATCTTGTAGACCTGCGGCGCCTCGAACAGGTTGTTCGTACTGTCACTCATGATGGTGGTGTACGACGAGCCGAAGTTGCCGGGGAAGTTTCCGATCGGCATGCTCGCCCGATAGATCCTGCCGTTGTCGCCGGCGAAGAAGAGGTAGATGTTCTGGCCGTCGGCGATCAGCGTCTGGTCGATGGGCCCGGTGCCCGACCCGCTGATGCTGCCGGTGAAGAGCGGCTGCGGCGCGGACCAGCCGTTGGGGTTGGCCGGGTCGCTGGAGGTGCGGTAGATGAACGGCCACGAGCCCCACTGATACGCCAGCACCCAGATGCTCTTAGGCGCGAAGTAGAACAGCGTCGGCGCCACGGCGGACTGGCTCATGGCGTTCTGGCTCGCCGAGGCCATGTCCGACCAGTTCGTGAACGGCGTGAAGTTCATCGAGCCCCACGTCGTCCCGGTGTCGTGCGTGGTCGCGTAGACGAGCTGCTTGCCGTTGTAGGGAACGGTGGTGAAGTCCTTGAGCGACACCCAGCCCGAGCGCGGGTTCGCGAGCGAGCCGGTCGAGCTCCACCGGTAGGTCGACGGCAGGGTGCAGCTTCCCGGGTTGCCGGGGTTCTGGGTGCCGGCGGGGACGAGCTGCCACTGCTGGTTGGTGCCGCCCCAGTCGCCGTACTGGACGATCGCCGCGCCGTCGGTGGTCGCCGCGCCCTGCACCTCGAGCGCCTTGCCGCTGACCCGGTTGATCAGCCGGACGTAGCCGCCGTCCGAGTCGGCCAGCGACCACTGCTGGTTGGTGGTGTTGTTGTCGGTCCACTGCACCACCGCGGCGCCGTCGGCCGTCGAGAAGTTGTAGTTGTCGAGCACCTTGCCCGAGTGCTGCGCCTTCAGCCGGTAGTAGCCGCCGCCCGAGCTGACGAACTGGAACAGCTGGTTGGTGCCGCCCGAGCGGGCGTACTGCTGCACGCAGGCGTTGTCCGCCGTCGACGCGCCGCAGACGTCCAGTGCCTTGACGCTGTTGCGGTTGACCAGCGTGTACCAGACGCTGGTGTCGGGCGTCGCGGCCGAGGCCGGCGGGGCTGCCACCGCCACGCCGGCCAGCGTGGTGACCAGGCCCACGGCTGCCGCCAGCCAGCGCCGTCGCTTGCTTTCTGTCGTCACATCGTCCTCCAGGTGGGGATCATCGGCGGGTCCGGATCTGGTTCGTGGCTCCGGTGCGGGTCCCGAGCTGCGCCTTGGCTTCGGCGGTGGCGCCCTGCGGCACGTCGAGGCACCGTCCCGAGCCGCTGCCGACCGGGGCGGTGGTGGTCCAGCCGTTGGTGGACATGGTGAGCCCGTTGGTCATGGAGGCGCGGGTGACGCCGTTGTCCTTGCGGATGCCGATCCACGCGGAGGAGTCGCGCAGCATGGCGAGCCCGCTGCGGTCGCCGTCGGCCATCCCGCGACGGCGGCGCCGGAGAGCGGCAGCAGCCGCCGGCTGGGAGCGTTTCCATTCATGTACGGCAATGTAATGGGGATGTTTCGGGGCCCTCAAGGGCGACTCTTTCGCCCGGTTCGACGCAACATTTCTCGGGCGGCGACTTTCTCGGCGGCGCCGTCGTAACACTTTTTTGCCGCTGCAGAACCGGGGCGGGTCTGTGGCAGGATCGGGCGTCGAGAAGGGGAGATGCGAGCTATCCGTACCGATGAGGCGGCGCTGGTGGCGGCCGCGCAGGCCGGCGATCGCCGGGCGCTGGAGCAGCTGCTGCGAGCCGGTCTGCCGCTGGTCTACACGGTCGTGCGGCGGGGCCTGGGCGACCCGCCGGCAGCGAAACGTCCGGGCCGGGGCCCGCATGCCGACGTGGACGACGTGGTGCAGGAGACCATGCTGCGGGTCGTCCGGCAGCTGCCCTCGCTGCGGTCGCCGGCGCAGTTCCGCCCGTGGCTGGTCGCCATCGCGGTGCGGCAGGTCGGCACCCACCTGCGCCGCGCCGGGGCCGGTGCCGCGCGCCGGGCGCCGCTGGACGAGGCCGCCTCCGTGCCGGACGAGCGCAGTCCCTCGGAGGAGGCGACCGCGATCGGCGTCGACTTCTCCCGGCAGCGCCGGCAGGCCGAGCGCGCCGGGCACTGGCTCGACGCCGACAACCGCGCGCTGCTGCCGCTGTGGTGGCTGGCGATGGCGGGGGAGCTGTCGCGCGGCGAGCTCGCGGCCGCCGTCGGGACCAGCCCGGCGCATGCGGGCGTACGCATGCAGCGCCTCCGCGACCAGCTGGAGGTCAGCCGCCGGGTCGTCGCCGCACTCGAGCGCCGCCCCCGGTGCCCGGAGCTCGCCGCCGTGGTGGACCGGTGGGACGGCACACCGCAGCCGCTGTGGCGCAAGCGCATCTCGCGGCACGTGCGGGGGTGTGCGTACTGTTCCGAGCCGGGCGCCGGGATGGTCGGCGCCGAACGGCTGCTGCCCGCCCTGACCCTGCTGCCGGTGCCGGCCGGCCTGGCGGCCTCGGCGCTGGGCGGAGGCGCCGCGGTGCCCGGCGCGGTGGCCGGCGCGACGGTCGCCACGGGGTGGGGCGCGGCCGCTGTCGCCCATCCGGTAATCGTGACGCTGACGATCGGGGCCCTGGCGGCCGGGGGCACGGTGGCCGCGACCCGATGGCCCGAGTCCCGGCCGCCCGTGCCCCCCGCCGTCGCCGCTCCCGCCGCGGCGCCCTCGCCCAGCTCCGCCGTGCCGTCCCGGTCGCCGGCGGCCCGGCGGTCGTCCTCGCCGCCGGGCACCCGGGCGCCGGCCGGCCGGTCGCCGTCGCTGCGGGACGGCGCGGTCTCCCTGGAGGCGCAGAACGCCCCGGGCCGCTTCGTGGCCACGATCGACGACCTCGGGGTGCTGGTGCCCGCCGATCGGGGGAGTCCGGCGGCCACCCGCGGCCGGGCCACCTTCGGCGTGGTGCCGGGGCTCGACGACGCGGCGTGCCACTCCTTCCGGGCGGCGGACGGGCGCTATCTGCGGCACTCCTCGTGGCGGCTGCGGCTCAGCCCGGACGACGGGACGGCGCTGTTCCGCGGCGACGCCACGTTCTGTGCGCGCAGCGCCGTGGGGCTCGGCTCGGTGACCCTCGAGTCGTCGAACTATCCGGGCTGGTTCCTGCGGCACCGCGGCGACCAGCTGTGGGTCGACCAGTCGGACGGCAGCGCCGTCTTCAGCTCCGACAGCTCGTTCCTGATCCGCTCCGCGCTGGCCGGCTGATTCCCGAAACTTCCGGCTACAGGGCGGAAGTGCTGGCACATTTTGGCGTACTGATCAGCACAAACGCTCTTTACAACGCGGATCTTGTTCCGGAAGTTCTCTGAAAAATATTGTTTCGGCGATGTTGCCGTGCCAGCATGGCGTCACATCGACATTCGTCGTTGTCAATCCGGAAGGAGATCGTCGTGGCAGCAAGCTCTTCCCCGCGGAGCCGATCACGATGGCTGCGCCCCCTGCTCGGGGGCGCCGTGGCGGCCCTCACCGCCGTGGGCGTCGGCATGGTGATGCCCGACGCGAACGCCGCGGCGAGCACCCTGGGCGCGGCGGCCGCGCAGTCGGGCCGCTACTTCGGGACGGCGATCGCGGCGGGCCGGCTCGGTGACAGCACCTACAGCTCGATCGCCGGGCGCGAATTCACCATGATCACCGCCGAGAACGAGATGAAGCCCGACGCCACCCAGCCCCAGCGCGGCGTGTTCACCTTCAGCTCCGGCGACCAGATCTACAACTGGGCCACGCAGCGCGGCATGAAGGTCCGCGGCCACACCCTCGCCTGGCACGCCCAGCAGCCGAGCTGGTGGTCCGGCCTGAGCGGCAGCGCCCTGCGCCAGGCGATGATCGACCACATCAACGGCGTGATGGCGCACTACCGGGGCAAGCTCTACGCCTGGGACGTGGTCAACGAGGCCTTCGCCGAGAACGGCAGCCGCCGCTCGTCCAACCTGCAGAGCACCGGCAACGACTGGATCGAGGTGGCCTTCCGGACCGCCCGGGCCGCCGACCCGTCGGTCAAGCTCTGCTACAACGACTACAACATCGAGAACTGGACGTACGCCAAGACGCAGGGCGTCTACAACCTGATCCGTGACTTCAAGTCGCGCGGCGTCCCGATCGACTGCGTGGGTCTGCAGACCCACTTCACCGGCGGCAGCTCGCTGCCCGGCAACTTCCAGACGACCCTGTCCAGCTTCGCCGCGCTGGGCGTGGACGTGGCCCTGACCGAGGTCGACGTCACCAACGCGTCCACCTCGCAGTACGCCGGCCTCACCCAGGCCTGCCTCAACGTGCCGCGCTGCGTCGGCATCACCGTGTGGGGCGTGCGGGACAGCGACTCGTGGCGCGCGAGCGAGAACCCCCTGCTCTTCGACGGCAGCGGCGCCAAGAAGGCCGCGTACACCTCGGTGCTCAACGCCCTCAACTCCGCCGGCGGCGGACCGTCGTCACCGCCGCCGAGCGGGACGACCCCGCCGCCCTCGGGCACCGGCGGGCGGATCGTGGGTGCCCAGTCGGGCCGCTGCCTCGACGTCCCGAACGCGTCGCAGACCAGCGGCACGCGGGTGCAGCTCTACGACTGCAACGGCCAGACCAACCAGACCTGGACGCTCACGTCCGACAGGCAACTGACCGTGTACGGGTCGATGTGCCTGGACGCCGCGGGATCCGGCAACGGCTCGGCCGTGCAGATCTACAGCTGCAACGGGCAGGCCAACCAGCAGTGGACCGTCACCTCCGCCGGCACCATCACCGGCGTCCAGTCCGGACGCTGCCTCGACGTGTGGGGCACCGGCAACGGCCAGCAGGTGCAGATCTACGACTGCAACGGGCAGGCCAACCAGCGGTTCAGCCTGAGCTGATCCGGGCGCCGGGGCGGTGCGGCAGTCCTCCGGGGCCGCCGCACCGCCCTCGTCTGCGCGGGCGGGCTTTGTCAGCGCCGGCGGGCATTGTCAGCGCCGGCGGGCATTGTCAGCGCCGGCGGGCATTGTCGGCGCGGCCGGCTTTGTCGGTGCGGCCGGCGAGCAGGCCGCGGGGCGGGACCGAGTAGACCTGCACCGGGCGCACCCCGTGGCGGCGCAGGATCGCGTTGACGGCCAGGGCGGCCGAGGCGGCGGAGCGTTCCATCAGGGCGCACGGGAACGGCATGCGGACCCAGTCGCCGGCGAGGAACAACCCGTCCGCGTCGGTCGCCACGCCGGGGCGGGTGGCGTTGCTCCCCACGTCGAAGGCGGGCGCGTCCGTGCCGATGCGGCTGTCGGTGTCGAGGATGCGCAGCCCGGCCGTCTCCGGCCAGAGCGCGGACAGCTGGGACCACATGTCGCGGGCCGCCGTGGCGGGATCGATGCCGGCCTCCGCGGCGTACGCGTGCAGCTCCACCACCGCGCCACCGGTCTGCCGGGACCAGCGGGCCGGGCCCTGCTCGACCCGGTGGAACAGGCTCACCGAGTCGAGCAGCGGTTCGCGGGCCACGCTGCTGAAGGCGGCGCGCCCGCCCGCAACGTCCCGGTCGGTCCAGAAGCGGCTGACCGCGTACGGCGCCGTGGTCCTGATCGTGGCCATGTCGCGGGTCAGCCGGGGCGGCAGCGGGGAGGCCGCGACGATGCCGCGGGCGGCGGCCGGGTCGGTGGCCAGCACGACATGGTCGGCCTCGATCCGGTGGCCGCCGCGCAGGGTGACGGCCCAGCCGGGCTCGATCCGGTCGACGGCGGCGCCCGTCCGGATGTCGGCGCCCAGCGCCTGCAGCCGCGCGCACAGCGGCGCCCAGATGGTCGTCTGGTAGTCGTCGTCCGGCGCGTCGAAGCCCAGTCCCTCGGCGTTGCGCAGGAAGTAGAAGTGGAACTGCATGATCATCTCGGCCGCCGACATCTCGGCCGCGTGGTTGAAGAAGGAGTGGGCGAAGACGTCGAACAGCAGCGCCCGGGCGCGCTCCGGCATGGCGAGCCGGTCGAGGAACTCGGCGGCGGACATCGTGTCGTACTCGCGGTAGGTCTGCGCCTGGGAGTAGCGCAGCAGGGCCAGCGAGGCCGGCCCGTCCACGTCACGCATCTCGCGCAGCCGCAGGCTCGGCGAGCGGGCCAGCAGCGCCAGCAGGCTCCACGGCGGCCGGCCCGGCAGGCCCCCGAAGTCCTCGTCCGGCCAGGTCCGCGACACGACCGGGTAGTGCCGCGCCGGGCGCAGGAAGCCGAGCTCGGGATCGACGCGGCGCAGGACGGCGCGCCAGTTGTAGTACTGCCGGAAGAAGGCGTGGAAGCCGTGCCCGACCATCTGGGTCGTGCCGTCCGCCAGCCGCCTGGGCCACGCCGCGAGCCGCCCGCCCAGCCGGTCGTCGCGCTCCACCAGGGTCACGGCGACACCGCGCTCGGCCAGCAGCAGCGCCGCGCTCATGCCGGCGATGCCTCCCCCCACCACCACGGTACGCACGGAATGCCCCGCCGTCCGCGGCAACGACCGATCGATCCGCACCCGCCGGTGCGCATTGCGGCTGATTGTCATGCCCGGTGATGCCCGGCCGCCGATGATCCAATCCTCGGCCGGTCACCGGGGGTGCCCGGCACGCCGCACCCGCGAGCCGGTGGCGTGGGCGGTCAGCCCCGGACGATGCGGCCGGGCACGATCCAGATGCCGTCGCGGCCCAGGCCGGTGACCGAGCTGACCGCCAGGAGGTTGTCGTTGTCCAGCGGCGTCACGGAGTTCCACAGGGCGTTGGCGCCGGCCGGCAGGTCCGGGAAGGGCGTCGTCGGGTTCGCGAAGTTCTTCGCGCTGCTGTCACCCACGTAGACCTGCATGTTGGCGACGCTCAACGTGTTCTGGGCGCGGCCCTGGGTGGACTGGACGGACAGCACCGTCTCGCCGGTGGGCAGCTGCGCCAGGTACGGCGCCCCGGCGTAGACGGCGGCCGGGAGCTGCTGGTCGGAGCGCAACGCGGACCAGCGGGTCGACGGGCCCTGCCAGTTGTTCGCGGTGGACGACCAGACGACGGCGGGCTTGAAGTCGCCGTTGAGGCCGTTGTCCTCGATCGCGACGGCCAGCCCGGCGTCCCCGGCCAGCCGCACCGGTACGGGCATGCCGTCGCGATGCCCCGCGCGGAACGACACGGCCTTGGCGCCGCCCCAGCTCAGCCCGTTGTCGTACGAGCGCATGAGCGTGATCTCCTGCTCGTCCGACGACCGGTACGGGCTCTCGTTGGCGAAGAACAGCTGCACCTCGCCGGACGGCAGCTGGATCGCGGCCGGCTCCCACACACCGTTGCTGAACACGTTGTCGCCGGTGTAGGCCGTGCGCTCGTCGGACCAGGTGGCGCCGCCGTCCCGGCTGATCTTCGACATGATGACGTAGCGCTGGGCGCCGCCGTCGGTGACCGGGCGCCCGTTCCAGAGATAGAGCAGCCATCCGTTGGCCAGCTGCAGCAGCTCGGCGTTGGTGTAGTTGTAGCCGCTCTGCTGCGCGACGCGCGTGGCGCCGCTCCACGTGGTGCCGTTGTCGCTGCTGCGCCGCACGTTGACCGCCGGCCCGTCGCTGTAGGCCAGCAGCAGGTCGCCGTTGCGGACGCGCTCGACCCGCGCGTAGACGCCGGTCGTGACGAAATGACGGGCGGCGGTGTTCCACGCGATCGTGCCGGCGGTCGCCGCCATTGCCCTGGGCGCTGCCAGGCAGGCCGCGACGAGGACGGCCGCGGCGGCGGCCCGGATCGGTCCGCGCATTCTCATGACGCCTCCCTGAAGATCGGTCCCCGTAACTGCCTCTTCCCTCACCATGCTCGTGTTGTGCCGACGTTGCAAGACGATGAACATCAATTTTGCATCGTTGCAGAGCCGAGCGTGCTCTCCCGGGGCAGGAGCTGGTGGGCGGCTCGCACCTCGGCCGGCGCCGGGGGAGTGCCGTCCTCGACGAGCGCCACCAGGTGCCGCACGGCCAGGTCGGCGATCTGCTGCTTGTCGGGCACCACCGTGCTCAGGCTGGGCGTCGTGAACTCGCCCTCCTCGATGCCGTCGATGCCGATGACGGCGACGTCGTCCGGCACCCGCACGCCGGCGCTCAGCAGGGCGCGCAGGGCGCCGACGGCGAGCAGGTCGTTGTAGCAGAAGATCGCGTCCGGCGGCTCCGGCAGCGCCAGCAGCTCGCGGGCGGCCGCGGCGCCGAGCCGGCGGTGGAAGCGCTCGGTGGGCCGGACCAGCGCGGGATCGTAGGGCAGCCCGGCGCGCTCCAGCGCCTGCCGGTACCCGGCCGTGCGCAGTCGGGCGGTGTCGCCGGTGCGATAGGGCTGGTCGCCGACGGCGGCGACGCGGGTGCGGCCGAGCCCGATGAGATGCTCGGTCGCCTCCCGGGCGGCGGCGACGTTGTCGATGGCCACGTGCGAGAAGCTGCCGTCGAAGAGATGCTCCCCGAGCAGCACCAGCGGCGCCCGGTTGCCGCGGGAGCGCAGTTCCTGGCTGGTGAGCGTCAGCGGGCTCAGGATCAGCCCGTCGAAGAGGGCGAGCCGGGAGTTGCCGGTCAGCAGCTCCCGCTCGCGGCCGGGATCGGCGTCCGTCTGGTCCAGCATCACCGTGTAGCCCCGCTCCCGGCCGGCGGCGATCACCGCCCGCGCGAGCTCGGCGAAGTAGGGCACGTCGAGCTCGGGCACGACCAGGCACAGCAGGCCGGTGCGCCCCTGCTTGAGGTTGCGGGCGATCAGGTTCGGCCGGTAGTCGAGCTCGGTCAGGGCCTGCTCGACGCGGGCGCGCAGGGCCTGCGACACCGGTGCGTAGCCGTTCACCACATTGGACACCGTGCGGATCGACACGCCGGCCCGGGCGGCCACGTCGCGAAGGGTGGCATCGCGCATGCGGGTTCCTCTCGGCGGGAACCGTCAGCCTAACCGCGGCGGGACCGGTTCCGGCGCCTGCGCCCGGTCACGGCGCCGGCCGGATCTCCCGCTCGGTCCAGTCCCACAGGCGCTCGGCGGCGACCGGATCCAGCGCCTCGCTCGCCGTCTCCTGGTTGTCCTGGAAGTAGCGGCCCGTCACGCCGTCGACCAGCGGCGAGGCGGCGAGCAGCACGGAGGTCGCGGCGCCCTGCTCGGGCGTCTTGTAGTAGTCCGGCGTGACCAGGTTGCCCGCCGCGTCCATGGCGCCGAACGAGCGCATCGTGTCGTCGTCGAGGTGCCGCTGCAGGTTGGTGTGGACGAAGCCCGGGTTCAGCGCGTTCGCGGTGATGCCGTCGCCGGCCCAGCGCCGCGACAGCGCCACCGCCAGCATGATCTCGGCGCGCTTGGCCCGGGCGTACGCGGCGAACGGGTCGTACGGCTGCCGCTCGCCCGCCGGGTCGTCGGGGTCGACCGTCGCCTGCCGGTGCGCGCCCGAGCTGACCAGCACCACGCGGCCGCCCGGGCGCAGCGCGTCACGCAGGCCGGTGACCAGCGCGAAGTGGCCCACATAGTTGACGGCGAACTGCAGCTCCCAGCCCTGGGCGCTGCGCCGCCGGGTGGGCACGGCCATGATGCCGGCGTTGCCGATCAGCGCGTCCAGCGGTCCGGACCAGCGCGCGGCGAGGGCCCGTACGGAGGTCAGGTCGGCGAGGTCGAGCGCCTCCGCCCGGACCGTGGGGAACTCGGCCGTCAGCGGCGCCGCGGCCCCCGGATCGCGGGTGGCGACGACGACCTCGGCGCCGGCACCGGCGAGGGCCCGGACGGTCGCCGCGCCCAGGCCGGACGAGCCGCCGGTGACCAGGAAACGCCTGCCGCCGAGGTCGATGCCGCGCAGGATCTCCGCCGCGGTGGCGGTCGCCGGGAACGGCGTGGTGACGCTCATGACGTACCTCTTCGTTGTCGTGGGGTGAACCGACAACAGCGACGGTACGGCGACCGAGCTGGACTCCCCATGGCCCGCAGTCCGGCAAACTTGCGCGAGACTCCAGCGGTAGGCCTGTTTCATGACTGGGCCCGCCGCAGCCCGGCCTCAGTGCTGAAACAGGCCTCAGTCCAGCTCGCCGGTGATCATGCGGATCGTCCAGCCGGACGCGTCGCGCGCCGAGGCGACGTGGTCGCACGCCTGGTAGGTGATCCACAGGCCGCGGCCGCCGGGGGCGCTGTCCTGGTTCGGCAGCAGGCCGGCGAACGGGTCCTTCGGGCCCTCGCCGGCGTCGCTCACGGCGACCACGACCCGGTCGGCATCGGACCAGACGCTGAGGCGGGCGGGCGGGTGCCCGTACCGATGGGCATTGGTGACCGTCTCGCTCACCGCGACCACCAGGTCGTCGCGGGCCGCGGCGGTCAGCCCGGCGGCCGCCTCGCGCACCGCCTGCCGCGCCTGCCCCGGCGTCGGGTCCGCGAGCTCGGCGTGCGGCGGCTGCTCCTGCAGCGGGTCGGGCAGCAGGGGACGGTTCTCCGTCAGGAAGGTCCGCGGCTCGGTGTACGCCGGGCTGATCTCGTGCCGGTCACCCGGCCGGATGAAGCGCGGATGCGTCCGGCCGACGTCGGCGAGCACCGCCGCGGGCGTGTGCCGGGTGTCGTAGGCGCAGAGGCTCCACAGCGGGAAGTCGTCGTAAGCGTGGTTGATCGCCGCCTCGTAGCGCGCCCACCAGTCCCAGGTGCGGCCCAGCGCCGGCCGCGGCAGCTCGCCGACGATGCGGATCTGGGTGGCGCCCGCCGCGACCCGGCGGCCGAGCAGGTCACGGTACGCGCGGATGGCACCGGCCGGCCGGGCGTACGTGTCGCCGCCGGACAGGAACTCGACGCCCGAGTCCGCCGGCAGTGCGGCCCGCACCAGGGCGGCATTGTCCGCGCCGAACGCCACGACGGCCGGCTCGCCCGCCGCGACCCCGTCGAGCAGGAACGGCACGACCACCGACAGCAGCTCGTCACCCGACGCGTACGGCAGAGCCTCGTGGAAGTAGCCCTGGTGACCGGCGGCGGCCCCTGTCCTCATGCCACCAGCTCCACGCGCACTCCGGTCAGCTTCATCAGCCTTGCCATCAGCCCCGCCGACGAGAAGGAGGTGCGCAGCACGGCGGTGGCGTCGCGCTCGCGGGCGTAGCGGTCGAGGCTCAGCAACGACTGGTGGTCGATGAAGGTCAGCCCCGACCCGTCCACGGTCAGCTCGCCCCCGGCCGGCACCAGGTCGCAGCGCCGCAGCGCGTGCTGGAACCAGGTCAGCGTGTCGGCGTCGAGCTCGCCGGCCAGCGCCACGCCGGAGCGGTCGGGCCGGTCGGCGTAGAGCCGGAAGGGCGCCACCGAGTCCGGATGCTGGCAGGCCAGCTCGACGGTCGTGTCGGCGCCCAGCTCGCCCCGGTCGAAGGCGCACATCGCGGTGAACGGATGATCACGCATGTAGCGGTCCACCAGGAACTCGTAACGGGCGAAGGCCTCCAGCTGCGCCGGGGTGCGCACCAGCTCCGTGACGTCGGCCGCGACGCACAGGCCGGTGTAACCCTCCGCGCGCGCCTGCTCGGTCGCCGCGGCGTAGACCGCCAGCCCCGCCTCCGGATCGATCACCGACCCCGTCGGATACTGCGCCGCGACGTCGATCACCTCCGGCGTGAACTCCCAGCCCACCGGGCGGCCGGTCCCGATGTAACAGACCCGCTGCCCGGCGGCCCTGCCCGCGGCGAGGAAGTCCCGGGCGGCCGTGTCGAAGTCCGCCGGATCGTCATAGGTGAGGCAGGCGTGCCCCAGCGAGGCATCGCGCCGCGCGGTGGTTCCCGTCTCTGCCATGACGCCACTCTACGCCCGGCGACCGGCCGCCCCGCCGGTGACGAACACGCGCCGTCGCGGGCGCCGGGGCGCAAGCGGGGCCCGGGCTCGCCGCGCGGGTGAGCCCGGGCCCCTCGGGGCCGTGCGTCCGGGGGTCAGCTCGCGCTGCAGGACACCGAGGGCCAGGTGGTGCTGCCGTTCTTCATGATGGTCACGCCGAAGTTGTTGCCGCTGCCGTTCGGCCGGGCGGTCATGATCTGCCCGCTGGAGTCCCAGCTCGCCGTGGTGTTCCACGTCGCGCTGATCCGCTGGGGGGACGGGACGTTCATCGTGACGGTCCAGTTGCTGGAGCCGCTGACGGCGACGTTCAGGTTGTAGCGGTCGCTCCAGTTCTCGCCCGCCGACAGCGTCGCGGTGCAGCCGCCGGGGTTCGGCGTGGTGGGGTCGGTGGGCGTGGTGCCGCCGCCCGAGCCCTCGCTGACGGTGATGCTGGAGCTGGCGTTGCTCTGGTACCCCTCGGTCGCCATGATCTGGTAGTCGTGGGTGCCCAGGGTCAGGCCGGACCGGGACCAGGCGTTGAAGTGGTTGGCCGTGGTGATGGTGCCGCTGGTCCGGTGGTTACGGCGCACGCTCCAGTACTGGTAGAACGTCGCGGTGCCGATGATGGACGGCTGGTTGACCCGCTGGGTGCGGTACAGGTCGTAGGTGCTGCCGTCGGTGGTGACGGAGCCCAGCGACTGGGTGCCGCTGCTCGGGTTGTAGCTCCCGAAGTCCTCGACGACGTAGTACTCGATGAGCGGGTTGGTCGTCCAGCCGTACAGGGCGAGGTAGCCGTTGCCGTTCGGGTTGAAGGTGCCCGAGTAGTTGACGGTGTGGGCCGAGCCGGGTTTCCAGCCCTTGCCGCCGACGAAGTTGTTGATGCCGCTCATCTGGACGCTGTAGCTGCCACCGGCGCCGAGGCGCATCGTGACGTTGCCGGTGTCCTTCCAGTACGAGAAGAAGTAGCCGTTGTGGTAGCCGGTCAGGTTCGAGGTGAGGGTCCGGTCCGCCTCGGCCTGCGCGGCGCCCGCCCAGGCGATCGATGCCGCCGCCAGCACGGCGGTGCTCAGGCCGGCGACGAGCGCCCGGAGGCGGCCGCGGCCGGCGCGCTTCGGTGATGCGGGGATGTCGGGCATGTGCTGACTCCTCGAGGACGTCGGAGGGTGGGCGCCGGCGGAGCGGGAGGAGGACGGGTCCCCGCTTCGCCGACACTTCGATGTTTGTCGATTGAATATGGCCGCGGCCGGAAGTTGTTGTCAACAACTTCCGGTAACTTTCGGAACTCGTGAGATCGCCTTTCCGGTGCTGGAGAAGATCAAAATCGGGATATCGCCACGAGGGGCGACCATATGTGAGCATTGGATTCCGGAAGGCTCCTGAAACTTTCGAGCCTCACCGGTGCCGTCAGGGATGATCGGCCCGGCCCGGTTTCCGGCCCCCGATGCCGGGGAACGGGCAGCTGGTGAAGAGCGGACACCTGATCGCCGGCCGCTACCGGCTGCGCGACCAGCTCGGCCGGGGTGGCATGTCGGTCGTCTGGCGCGCCACCGACGACGTGCTGGACCGCGAGGTGGCGGTCAAGGTGCTGGCACCGGACCTGGCGGACGACCCGGCGCTGCGGCGCCGGATCCGCGGCGAGGCTCGCGCGGCGGCCGGCCTGCGGCATGCCCACGTCGTCGAGGTGTACGACTACGGGGAGTTCACGGCCGACGGCCGGACCCTGTCGTTCGTCGTCATGGAGCTGGTGGACGGCCGCAGCCTCGCCGACCTGCTGTCCGGCGGGCGCCTGCCCTGGAAGGTCGCCGTCCTCATCGGCGCGCAGGTGGCCGCCGCCCTGGCCGAGGCGCACGCCGACGGTCTCGTGCACCGCGACGTCAAGCCCGCCAACGTCATGGTCGGCGGCACCGGCGTCAAGCTGGTGGACTTCGGCATCTCGGCCGTCGTCGGCGCGACCGACGACGAGGACGGCCGGCTGCTCGGCACGCCCGCCTACCTCGCGCCGGAGCGCATCGCGGGCGGGCCGGTGCGGGCCGCCACCGACGTGTACGCGCTCGGCCTGCTGCTCTACCTGGCGCTGTGCGGCCGCATGCCGTGGCACGCGTCGACCGTCACGCAGATGGTCCGGGCGCACGTCTACACCAGCCCTTCCGCCCTGCCGGTCGTCCTGGGCCTGCCTCCGGCGGTCGCCCGGCTCGTGATGCGGTGCCTGGCCAAGGAGGCCGCCGACCGGCCGTCCGCGCAGGAGGTAGCGGAGCTGCTCGGCAAGGTCGCCGGGCTGCCCTCCCCGGCGCTGCTGCGCAGTGCGGCGTCGGCGAGCGTCCCGCCGCCCGTCCGCGCCTCCCGCCGCCGGCGCACCCGCGGCCTGCTCATCGCCTCCGGCGTGGCGGCCTCGGTCCTCGGCGCCGGCGGCATCTGGTGGCCGAGCGGTCCCCCGCCCCCGCAGGCCGAGGCGGCAGCGGCCGCGCCGGTCCCGAGCGCCACCCCCACCCGGACGCCCGCCACCTCCGCCCGGACGCCCGCCGCCACGGTCTCGTCGTCCGCGCCCCGGGCGAAGCCGGTGTCCGCCCCGCACCGGCGGACCGCGCCGGCGCACACGTCGCCACCGGAGGCCGCGCCGAAGGGCGGAGCGGCCCGCAAGGTCGTCCTCGAGCCGGTGGCCAAGAAGGCTAAGCCCGAGAAGGCGAAGCCCAAGAAGAAGCCGGCCGCGCCCGGCAAGGCGGGCCCGAAGGCTCCCTGAGGCCGGATTCGCGCCATCATCGCATTGCGGCACGCCCGGAAACCGATACCCGCTGCTGCCGGCGCTGCGCCCCGAACATCGGCGGCGCCGGCTTCTTGAGCGGTTGCGAAGCACTGCCGTACCATGCCGGACGCTGATGTTAACGCTCACTCAGCAATTGATAAGCGTCATTGTCTTGGCGTATTTTCGGCTGGAGGTTCCCGTGGCGTCCTTCGTGAGTCGTCGCCGTCTGCTGCAGGCTGCCGGCCTCGGTGCGGCCTCCGTCGCCGGCGGTGCCGGCGTGGTCCGGCCCGAGCCGGCCGCGGCGGCCGTCGTCCCGCCCGCCCGGCCGGACGCGGGGATTTCGGCGGCGCCCTTCGGGTGGGGTCAGGTGCGTCTCACGGCCGGCCGGTTCTTCGACAACCAGACCCGCGCGCTGAACTATTTACGATTCATCGACGTCAATCGGCTTTTGTATGTGTTCCGCGCCAACCATCGGTTGTCCACCGGCGGTGCCGCCCCCGACGGCGGGTGGGACGCGCCCGACTTCCCGTTCCGCGGCCACGTGCAGGGTCACTTCCTGACCGCCTGGGCCCAGGCCTACGCGGCGCTCGGCGACGCCACCTGCCGCGACAAGGCCGTCGCCATGGTCGCCGAACTGGCCAAGTGCCAGGCCAACAACGGCGCGGCCGGATTCGGGGCGGGCTATCTCTCGGGCTTCCCCGAGTCCGACTTCAGCGCGCTCGAGGCCGGCAACCCGGTGTCCGTGTCGTACTACTGCATCCACAAGACCCTGGCGGGGCTGCTCGACGTCTGGCGGTACATCGGCAGCACCCAGGCCCGTGACGTCGTGCTGAGTCTCGCGGGCTGGGTCGACCGGCGGACCGCCCGGCTGAGCTACAGCCAGATGCAGTCCGTGCTGAACACCGAGTTCGGCGGGATGAACGCCGTGCTCACCGACCTCTACCAGCAGACCGGCGACGCCCGCTGGCTCGCCGTCGCGCAACGCTTCGACCACGCCGCGGTCTTCGACCCGCTGGCCGCCGGTCAGGACCAGCTCGACGGCAGACACGCGAACACCACCATCCCGAAGCTCATCGGGGCCGCGCGCGAGTACAAGGCCACGGGGACGACCCGTTACCGCGACATCGCCGCGAACTCGTGGGGCATGATCACTGCGGCGCACACGTACGTCATCGGGGGCAACAGTCAGGCCGAGCACTTCCGGCCACCGGACGCGATCGTGGGGTATCTCACCGACGACACCTGCGAGCACTGCAACACGTACAACATGCTGCAGCTGACCCGGGAGTTGTGGCAGCTCGATCCCGACCGGGCCGACTACTTCGACTACTACGAACGGGCGCTGCTCAACCATCTGATCGGCGCGCAGAACCCGGCCGACAGCCACGGTCATGTCACCTACTTCACGCCGCTGCGGCCGGGCGGGCGACGGGGCGTCGGGCCGGCGTGGGGCGGCGGCACCTGGTCCACCGACTACTCCAGCTTCTGGTGCTGCCAGGGCACCGGCATCGAGACCAACACCAAGCTGACGGACTCCATCTACTTCTCCAGCGGCACCACGCTGATCGTCAACCTGTTCGTGCCGTCCACGCTGTCCTGGACCGAGCGCGGCATCACCGTCACGCAGGCCACGAGCTACCCGGCCGGTGACACCACCACCCTGACGGTGTCCGGCTCCCCGAGCGGCTCGTGGAGCATCCGGCTGCGCATCCCCGCGTGGACGGCCGGCCCGGTCGTCAGCGTCAACGGCGTCGTGCAGAACGTGACCGCGACGCCGGGCGGCTACGCGACTGTCACCAGGACCTGGGCGGCCGGTGACACCGTCACCCTGCGCCTGCCGATGCGTGTGATCATGCAGGCGGCCAACGACGACGCGGGCCTGCAAGCCGTCACGTACGGGCCGGCGGTGCTCTGCGGCAACTACGGCGACACGGCCCTGTCCGCGGCGCCGGCGCTGACCGTTTCCTCGATCACCCGCACCAGTACGAGCAGCCTCGCCTTCTCCGCCACCGCGAACGGCACCACCGTCGGCCTCGGACCGTTCCACGACGCCCACGGCTTCAACTACGTCGTCTACTGGAACACCACCGGCGCCGGCACCACCTACAAGCTGGTCAATGCCGGTACGGGCCTGGTGCTCGGCGTCCGGGACATGTCCACCGCCGACGGCGGCCTGGCCGTCGGCTGGGGTGACACGGGCACCGCCGATCACCTCTGGGTCCGGATCGCCGACGGCACCGCCTACCGCTTCCGCAACGTCCACAGCGGCAAGGTGCTCGGCGTCGAGAACATGGCGACCGGCGACAACGCGCGCGTGCTGCAGTGGGGCGACACCGGCACGGCCGACCACCGCTGGACTTTGGTGGCCAACGGCGACGGGTCCTACCGGATCCGCAACGTCCACAGCGGCAAGGTCCTGGCCCTGCTCGACGGGGCCGGCGCGTGGGGCACCCAGGTCGTCCAGGAGTCCGACAACGGCAGCGCCGACAACAACTGGCGCCTGGTGGCGGCCGGCTGAGCGGGCCCGGTCCTCCGGGGCTCGACCGTCGGAGCAGCCGCACCGGCGCGGGTGCCTGGAGGACCGGGCACCCGCGCCGCCGCCGGGTCAGCGCAGGCCGAAGGCCCGGGTGATGCGCTGGTCCACCGTGTTGCCCTTGCTGTCGCGGGCGGTCACGTGCAGCGTGACGAACGAGGCCGCCCGCGGGGCGGTGATCCGGGCGGTGCCGCGGCGCAGCGAGGCGCGGTGCCAGCTTTCACCGTCGTCGTACGACACCTCGAGCGTCACCTCGCGCACGGACCCGGCTCCCGTGGCCGTCGCCAGGAACGACGTGCCGATCGTCAGGTCGAAGGTGCGCCCGGCGCGCCCGTCCGCGTCGGTGTCCACGCCGTAGTCCAGCTGGATCAGGGGCGGGGACTCGACCGTGCCCGGCTTGACGTCGGCCGACGTGAAGCTCCACTCGGTCCGGGTGTGCGGGGAGTACGGCCCGGCCCAGGCGTCCCGGTCGTTCTCCGACACCAGCCGGTACGGCAGCCGCCCGGTGGCGAGCGGACCGGCCACCAGCAGCGGGGTGTAGCGGTCCGCCGAACTCACCAACCGCTCGCCCTGATAGAGCGCGAGCCGGTCGTCCGCGGCGTCGAGGCCCACGCCGGTGCCCTCGTGCGCGGTGCCCGAGTCGCCCCAGCCGGGCACGTGGGCGAAGAACCAGCCGCCCTCCTGCCGGAACACGCTGATGCTGCCGGGGTCGTCGACCAGCCGGGGCCGCTGCACCGGCCCGAACCAGCGTTCGGCGTGCACCGATCCGGCCCGGTACGCGACGGGCGCGGTGTGCTGCGTCTGCTCGTCCGGGAGCTGGACGTCGGCGACCCACTTCTCGCCGGCGGTGACCCAGTCGGTGCGCTCGCCGCGGGCCGGCGTCTCGGTGTAGTCCAGCGACGCCGCCGAACCGAGCGGGTCGGTGTCGGCGCGCTGCTCGAGGGCGCGGCCCGCCCGCCAGTTCCGGAAGGACACGTCGACGCGGGCCAGGGTGCCCGGCGTGGCCCGATGGGTCAGGTCCGCGGGGATGCCGGTGGCGTAGTCGGCGACCAGGTCGTACGCGTACCGGATGACCGGGTGTGCGGCGACGCCGAGCCGGACCCGCCGCTCGTGCCGCAGGCGGGCGATCAGCGCGTCGCCCTCGGTGCGGGTGAGCGTCGCGACGGTGAGCGGCGGCGGATCGGCCGGCACCCACACCGAGCCGGGCCAGGGCGCGAGCCGGCCGTCGCCGTCGTTGACCACCAGCAGCAGCTTGGCGCCCGCGGCTGCCGCGGCGGCGGCCCGCTGCTCGATCGTCATGCCGGCGTCGTTCCGGACGACGAGGGCCTTGCCGCGCACGTCGCCGCCGAGCACGGCATCGAGCTCGCGCAGCCCGGCGGGCAGCGGGGTCGCGCCCGGCTTCACCCGGAGGTCGTCGTAGCCGGCGACGGTCAGGGCCGGTTGCATCAGCCGCCAGCGCGCGGCCAGCGTCAGCGAGCCGCGGTCGGCCTTCCCGGTGGGCAGCACCCACACGCTGTCGTACTCCTGGCCGGGGTACCAGGCGTCCAGCCACGGGCTGCCCGCCACCTCGCGGATCAGCTCGTAGCGGGAGGCGGTGACGGTGGACTGCTGCGGGGTGACCGCCGTGGACCGCCGGGCCTTCGTGGCGTCGAACACCACCGTCCGGTCCGCGGTGAGACCGATGTCCGTGACCGGCAGGATGGCCAGCCCCTTGGACCCGGGACCGTGCCGGCCCTGGACGTCGGTGCTGAACCAGGCCGTGTACGTGTCCTCGGGCAGCCGCAGGTCCAGGGCGCCGGTCGCGTCGACCGAGAAGGTCCGGGTGGTGTCCGTGCCGAGCAGCACGAGCTGGCCGGCGACGGGCTTGCCGGCCCGGTCCTTCGTGCGCAGGCGCAGCTGGTGGCGTACGCCCTCCTGGCCCACCGCGATCGACGTGCGCAGCGCGACGCCGCTGCCGGTCGCCGTCACGAAGCCGGAGAAGGCTCGGTCGCCGGGCACCTTGTCGAACGAGGTCGTCGCGGTCACCACCGTGCTGCCGTGGGCGGGCACGGTGATCGTGCCGGCGGACAGGGTGATCAGGTCGAGCGACGTGGTCAGGGCCAGGGAGACCGGCTCGGCGCCGACGTTCGTGTACGTGACCTCGCGCGTGACCGCCCCGGACGGCGCGGTCGGATAGTCCGGGTAGCCGAAGTTGACCGACCCGGTGGCGAAGACCGGTGACCGGGTCGCCGCGGCGGCGTCCAGCCGGCCGGTGCCACCCTGATAGGCCGTCACGTCGGGGGTCGCCGCCGTCGTGCTGACGAGGGCGTCCTTGAGCTGTTGCCCGGTTAGCCCCGGCCGTGCGGCGGCGAGCAGCGCGGCCGTGCCGGCGACGTGCGGGGCGGCCATCGAGGTGCCGCTCATCGTCAGGTAGGGCCCCTCGCCCTCGGTGATGTGCTGTGAGCGCGCGGCCAGGATGTCCGCGCCGGGCGCGGTCAGGTCGGGCTTGAGCGCCCGGTCGCCGAGCCGTGGCCCCTGACTGGAGAAGAAGGTCAGCAGATCCCGGTTGTCGACCGCGCCGACGGTGAGGGCGGCGTCGGCCGCGCCGGGCGTGCCCACCGAGTACGCGCCGGGGCCCGCGTTGCCCGCGGAGATCACGAACAGGGCGCCGGTCTCCGCGCTGAGCTCGTTCACGGCGAGGCTCATGGGGTCGGTGCCGTCGGTCGGGTCGGCGCCCAGGCTCAGGTTGACGATCCGGGCGTGCTGGTCGCGGACCGCCCACTCCATCCCGCTGATGATCCACGACTCCTGGCCGAAGCCGTCGTCGGCGAGCACCTTGCCGACGTGCAGCCGGGCTCCGGGCGCGACACCCTGCTCCTTGCCGCCGGACGCGGCGCCCGTGCCGGCGATGGTGGACGCCACGTGCGTCCCGTGTCCCTTGCCGTCCTCGATGGACTCGCCGGGCACGAACGACCGGCTCGCCGCGACCTGTCCGGCCAGGTCGGGGTGGCCGGTGTCGATGCCGGTGTCCAGGACGGCGACGTCGACGCCCGCGCCGGTGTTCCCCTGCCGCCAGACCTCCGGCGCGCCGATCTGCGCGGTGCTCTCGGCCAGCGCCGCCCCGGCCCGGCCGTCCAGCCAGATCTTGCGGATCGTCCCTGCCGCTGCCCGCGCCCCGGCCGGCTCCCGGCTGGTTCCCGTCGCCGCCGCGGTGACCGACGCCAGGAACGCGCCGGAGCGGTCGGCGGTCAGGGCGGCGCCGCCGATGCTGTCCAGCGGGCGGATGCCGGTCGCCCCGGCCGGTGCCGCCTGCCGTGCGGAGCTTCCTCCGGCGTACGTGACGATCAGCGGGATGCCCGTGCTGTGCGCGTCGTCGTAGCCGTCGGCGACCAGGTCGGTGACGTTGAACAGGTCCTTGTCGAGCAGCCCGGACGCGAGGTGGGGGAGCGCGTCGTGCGGATAGACGTACGTGTCGCCGTGCTCGGCGTGCGTGAGATAGCCGGTGAGCCGGCCCTCGCGGTCGCGGACCTCGACGCCGCCGGCGGCCGTGGTGACCTTGTCGCCGGTGATCAGCGTGACGGTGGCCGGCGGTGCCGCTCCGGCCGGCGGGGGCGCGGCGGCGGCCGGCGAGGCCGGCGGGATCAGCGCGAGGGGGAGCGCGGCGACCGCGATCAACCCGAGTCCGCGCATGCGTGACAGTGCCAAGGGGAGCCTCGCGGTGAGAGTGGGGGCTGACGAGCACACTATGGCGGCCATCGGTTACCTGTCGATCTCGCCGAGATTCCGGAACTTTCGGTTGCTGGGCGTCACATGTGGGTGAGGATCCGGCGACAAGTTCGTCCGAGACGCCTCTTGTGCGGCTGGATCACGTCCGTCAGAGTTGCGCTTGTCACAGTGGACCTCTCTCGGGTCGGCTGTCACTTCTGGAAGTTCCGGAAATCTTCCGATGATTCCGGTCCGTCCGTGCCCGAAAGGACATCGATGATGCGCAAAGGACTGTTCGCCTGCGCCGCCGCCGGGTCGCTGATCCTCGGCGGGCTGACCGCCTGCGGCGACGACGCGGGAGACGACAGCGGTGGCAGCGCCTCGGCCGGCAAGGTCGGGGTCATCCTGCCGGACACCAAGAGCTCGGCGCGCTGGGCGACCGCCGATCTGACCTATCTCAAGCAGGCGTTCGCCGCCGCCGGGGTGAGCGCCGACATCCAGAACGCGCAGGGCGACAAGAGCCAGTTCCAGACGATCGCGGAGGGCATGATCTCCAGCGGGGTCAAGGTGCTGATGATCGTCAACCTGGACTCCGGAACCGGCAAGGCGGTGCTCGACAAGGCCCGGACCGCGGGCATCGCGACCATCGACTACGACCGGCTCACCCTCGACGGCGGCGCGAACTACTACGTGAGCTTCGACAACGTGAAGGTCGGCGAGCTGCAGGGGCAGGGGCTGGCCGACTGCCTGGCCGCCAAGAAGTACCCCAAGCCGGTCGTCGCCGAGCTCAACGGCTCGCCCACCGACAACAACGCCACCCTGTTCGCGCAGGGCTACAACTCGGTGCTCGACCCGAAGTACGCCGACGGCACGTTCACCAAGGGCCCCAACCAGGACGTGCCCGACTGGGACGGCGCCCAGGCCGCCACGATCTTCGAGCAGATGCTCACCGAGAACCGCGACATCAAGGGTGTCCTGGCGGCCAACGACACCCTCGGCAACGCGGCGATCGGCATCCTGAAGAAGAACAAGCTCAACGGCCAGGTGCCGGTCACCGGGCAGGACGCGACCGTGCAGGGCCTGCAGAACATCCTCGCCGGCGACCAGTGCATGACCGTCTACAAGGCGGTCAAGAAGGAGGCCGACGCCGCGGCCGGGCTGGCGATCGCGCTCGCCAAGGAGCAGCAGCCCAGCACCGCCACCAGCACGGTCAAGGACCCGACCTCGGGCAAGGACGTGCCGGCCGTGCTGCTCGACCCGCAGTCCATCACCAAGGACAACGTCAAGGCCGTGGTCGACGACGGCTACGTCAAGGCGGCGGAGCTGTGCGTGCCGCAGGTGGCCAAGGCCTGCGCCGAGGCCGGGATCAGCTGACCGTGACCGAGGCACCCCTGCTGCGGCTGGA